>NZ_DDOI01000128.1:6608-10686 GCF_002341575.1 Marinobacter sp. UBA2498
CAAGAGCTATTTCGCCACGGATCTTTCGGAAATCAAGGCGAGTCTGGAGCGCCGGCCCTGGGTTGAGTCCGCCGCAGTGCGTCGGGTGTGGCCGGACCGGCTGGTAATCGATATCCGGGAGAAGAAGCCGCTGGCCTACTGGACTGACGGGCGCCTGGTTAGCCGGACTGGCGAACTGTTCGCGCCGTCCAATCCGGAAGTGGCAGGTCGACTGCCGCGTCTGGCCGGACCCGATGAAAGAGTGCGGGATGTGATCAATATGGCGCGGACCATGAGCGACAGGCTGGTGGCCCGGGGCCTCGGATTTTCGGGCCTGGCCCTGGAGCATCGGGGCGCCTGGACCCTGCAACTGGCCAATGGCATCGAAGTGGTGCTTGGCCGGGACCAGGTGGAACAGCGGTTCGAGCGGTTTATTACGGTTTATGAAAACCGGCTGGCAGCACGGTCGGATGAAGTCAGTCGGGTGGACGCCCGCTACACCAATGGTGTGGCGGTCAAGTGGAAAGCTGTTGAGACAGCCTCCAGCCCGAAATCATAGCAACAGTTAATTCAGACCTACGGTTTGGTGGAACACATGTCATCGGTTGAAACGGAAAACATGATTGTCGGCCTCGATATCGGAACCTCGAAGGTGGTTGCGATTGTCGGCAAGCGCAAGATGGACGGCACCATCGAAGTGGTGGGCATTGGTTCCCATCCTTCCCGGGGCCTCAAGCGTGGAGTGGTGGTGAACATTGAAACCACTGTCCAGGCCATTCAGCGCGCGGTGGAAGAGGCGGAGTTGATGGCCGGGTGCCGCATTCACTCGGTGTATGCGGGTATTGCCGGCAGCCACATCAAGAGCCTGAACTCCCACGGGATTGTTGCCATCCGTGACCGGGAAGTCACCCAGGCCGACATTGACCGGGTAATCGATGCCGCCCAGGCGGTCGCGATTCCTGCAGACCAGAAGATTCTTCACATTCTGCCCCAGGAATTCGTGATCGACAGCCAGGAAGGCATCAAGGAGCCGATGGGTATGTCCGGCGTGCGCCTGGAAGCAAAGGTGCACCTGGTGACCTGCGCGGTGAATGCCGCCCAGAACATTGAGAAATGCGTGAAGCGCTGCGGCCTTGAGGTGGATGACATCATCCTGGAGCAGCTGGCATCCAGTCACGCCATCCTCACCGAAGACGAAAAGGAGCTTGGGGTCTGCGTCGTGGATATCGGTGGCGGCACTACCGACATTGCCGTGTTCACCGGCGGCGCTATTCGCCACACGGCGGTGATTCCGATTGCCGGCGACCAGGTGACCAACGACATCGCGATGGCGTTGCGCACACCGACCCAGAATGCTGAAGAAATCAAGATCAAGTATGCCTGTGCGCTGACCCAGCTGGCCGGTGCGGATGAAACCATCAAGGTGCCCAGTGTTGGCGATCGCGCGCCGCGGGATCTGTCCAGGCAGGCCCTGGCTGAGGTGGTGGAGCCGCGCTATGAGGAGCTGTTCACTCTGGTTCAGTCAGAATTGCGCCGGTCCGGGTTCGAGGATCTGATTCCGGCAGGCATCGTGATAACCGGCGGTTCCTCCACCATGGAAGGTGTGGTGGAACTGGCCGAAGAGATCTTCCACATGCCGGTAAGGCTGGCCTGTCCGCAGGCAGTCTCCGGTATGACGGAGGTGGTCAACAATCCGATCTACGCCACTGGCGTTGGTTTGTTGATTCATGGTTTCCGCCAGATGGATCTGGGGCGGGCACCGGTGCTCAAGGGTGAAGATGCACCCTCGCTGTTTGAGCGCATGAAAGCCTGGTTTACCGGTCATTTCTGACGGAACCGGGTAGTTAGTACACGAAGGTATCTCGAAAACACAATCTCGAACAAACAGCCCGGAACAAGGGCTGAAAACAGCACGAAGGAGTAGGGGAAATGTTTGAACTCGTCGATAATGTCCAGCAAAACGCTGTCATTAAAGTCGTCGGTGTAGGCGGTGGTGGCGGCAACGCCGTTCGCCATATGCTTAACAGCGACATCGAAGGTGTGGAATTCATCTGCGCCAACACGGACGCCCAGGCGCTGACCGATATGGACGCGCGTCAGATCATCCAGCTCGGTGGCAACATCACCAAGGGGCTGGGTGCCGGCGCCAATCCGGAAGTCGGTCGCCAGTCTGCCCTGGAAGACCGCGATCGTATCGCCGAAGCCATCAAGGGCGCGGATATGGTCTTCATTACCGCGGGCATGGGCGGTGGTACCGGTACCGGTGCCGCGCCGATCGTAGCGGAAGTAGCCCGCGAACTGGGCATCCTGACCGTTGCCGTGGTCACCAAGCCTTTCATGTTCGAAGGCGGCAAGCGCATGAGCGTTGCTGAATCCGGTCTGAAAGAGCTGGAAGAAAGCGTTGATTCCCTGATTACCATTCCCAATGAAAAGCTGCTGGCGGTCATGGGCAAGAAAACCAGCCTGCTGGACGCATTTGCCGCAGCTAACGATGTGCTTCTGGGCGCAGTTCAGGGCATCGCTGATCTGATTACCCGCAACGGTATGATCAACGTCGACTTCGCCGACGTGAAGACGGTCATGTCCGAAATGGGTATGGCGATGATGGGCACCGCCCGTGCCACGGGTGAAAATCGTGCGCGGGAAGCCGCCGAAGCGGCTGTTCGCAGCCCGCTGCTCGAAGACATCAACCTGCAGGGTGCCAAGGGTATTCTGGTCAACATTACCGCGGGCATGGATCTCAACCTGGGCGAATTCTCCGAGGTTGGCGACATTGTGCGTGAGTTTGCTTCTGACTCTGCCACCGTTGTTGTCGGTACCGTTATTGATCCGGAAATGACCGACGAACTGAAGGTAACGGTTGTTGCGACCGGCCTGGGTGGTGATCGTGAGAAGCCGACCAAGGTGGTGGACAATACCCGCACTCTGGATGGAAAAACCGATTACAACCAGCTGGATCGTCCCGCTGTTCTGCGTCGCCGGGCCGTTTCCCATGGAAACGTGGCTATCGACCAGAGCAAGGATAGCGAGGAGCAGGGTGTCGACTATCTCGATATTCCCGCATTCCTCCGTCGCCAGGCTGACTGATAATCTGATGCAATTGTGATCCGGTTGTGGTTCTTGTGCGAAACATGGAACCCGGTATCCGGTAAATACGTGCACTGATTGCCATGGGTTGGATGCTGGATGAATATTCAGCAACAACGGATTGGTTAAATGGTATTCAGTCTTATTTTCTGATATTCTCCGGGCAGATTTTTGCCTAGAATATCGCCTTTTTGTGACGGAATTATGTACCGATGATCAGACAACGGACACTTAAAAACACCATCCGTGCCACCGGTGTTGGCTTGCACTCGGGTGAGAAGGTCTACCTGACCCTCAAGCCTGCCCCGGTGGACTCCGGTATCATCTTCCGCCGTACCGATCTTGACCCGATGGTTGAGATTCGTGCCTGCGCGGAGAATGTAGGTGAGACCATGCTGTCCACGACGCTGGTAAAAAACGGTGTCCGTGTGGCGACTGTGGAGCATTTGCTCTCGGCCATGGCTGGTCTCGGGATTGATAACTGTTTCGTCGAACTAAGTGCCGCGGAAGTGCCCATCATGGACGGCTCTGCCGGTCCTTTTGTGTTCCTTCTGCAGTCCGCCGGCATTGCCGAGCAGGATGCAGCCAAGCGTTTCATCCGCATCAAGCGTGAGGTAACGGTTGAGGAAGGCGACAAGAAGGCCACCCTGCTGCCTTTCGAAGGCTTCAAGGTGAGCTTCGGTATCGACTTTGATCACCCCGTGTTCAAGGGCCGCGCCCAGACAGCAACCGTCGATTTTTCCAGCACCTCCTTTGTCAAGGAAGTGAGTCGCGCTCGGACTTTCGGGTTCATGCGTGACATCGAAAAATTGCGTGCCATGAACCTTGCTCTCGGCGGCAGTGTGGACAACGCCATCGTTGTTGATGACTACAAGATCCTCAACGAAGACGGTCTGCGCTATGACGACGAATTTGTGAAGCACAAGCTGCTTGATGCCATCGGCGATCTCTATCAGTTGGGCAACAGCCTGATTGGTGAGTTCCGGGGGATCAAATCCGGCCACGATCTGAA
>NZ_DDOI01000128.1:10899-14151 GCF_002341575.1 Marinobacter sp. UBA2498
TCCTCTTTGAGGAGCCGGGCATTTTCTTTGCTCAAAGGCTCTTTTTTGAAAACCAGCTTTTCCCGGAATCTGGGCGGGGCAACCTTGACCTTCAGTTTCCAGACGAACCGGAACAGTTCGTTCTCTCGCAGCTTTTCCATGATTTCGTGCTGGCGGAACCGGATCTGACTCGCTTTACCCGCGGTTTCGGTGGTCAGGACCAGCTCTCCGTCCTTGCAGCTGACAAAGCGTGTCCCGTTGAACAGCTCGCTCGGCAGGGCGGCCAGGACTTCTCCTTCCGCCTGTCGATGGAGCTCGGCCTTTGCCACAAGATCCTTCAGTACCGGGGTTCTGCCAAGCTTGTCGAAGGTCATTTTTTGCTCGCTTTTGCGTTTCATGGCGGCGTTTTTACTCGACGGCTGCGTTTACGATTGGTTACACTTCGGCACGGTTTATGCGTAGTGCCTGTATTACACTCGTTTTACATTGTGATAAATGAGTATGTCTACCGGGCGCTGCAATTTTTTCAGTATGTAGCTGTTGCCAAAGGATGGCAGACCCCCTTCGGATTTTTCCGGGGCGCAACACTACAGGATGCGGTTGCGGCTCAACGATGAAACCAGATGATGATATGAACATTATTCTCGTTGGCAAACGCCACGGAAAGTCCCGTGTGCTGTCGATCAACAGCACGCTTGCTGCCTGCTTGCTGTTCCTCGTGCTCTCCCTGCTGGTCGCGGCCGGCTGGGCAGGGTATCAAATGGCTGTGCAGCAGGTAGAGGCCAGAGAGCCCACCAACTCCGAGCTGGTCGCCGATTGGAAACAGAAGCTGGCAGACCAGAAGGCAGAACTGGCCAGTATTGAGGAGAACGTTCAGCAACAGGTTGATGCGCTGACTCTTCGCCTCGGCGAGATCCAGGGCCGTCTCCTGCGACTGGATGCGCTGGGCCAGCGGTTTGTGGAATCCGGCCTCGTGGCCAGTGACGAATTCAACTTCGATCAGCCGGCTGCAGTCGGCGGGCCAGAAGATGCCTTGTCCGGGGATTCCTTCTCCGCACCTGAGCTGACCCGGATGATTGAGGAAATGGAATGGCGAATCGAAGACCGCGAGCAGCAACTGCGGTTGCTCGACCAGCTGGCCTCCAGCAAGCGGCTCGAAGATGAGCTGTACCTGGAAGGCCGTCCGATCACCTGGGGCTGGCTGTCTTCGAAGTACGGTTACCGGTCCGATCCGTTTACCGGCAAGCGGACCTGGCATGCCGGTGTTGATTTGGCCGGCAAGGATGGCAGTGACATTATTTCGGTCGCCGGCGGTGTCGTTACCTATGCCGGAGAGCGCTATGGCTACGGTAACCTTGTGGAAGTCGACCATGGTGATGGTCTGATAACCCGCTATGCCCACTGCAAGACTATCAAGGTGAAGGTGGGCGATGTTGTCCAGAAAGGCCAGGTAGTCGCGCTGATGGGCAGCACAGGCCGTTCCACCGGGCCTCACGTGCACTTTGAAGTCATCCGGAATGGCAAGTCTGAAAACCCGGAAACCTACATCAAGCGGGCGAGCCGCTAATTCGGTTCCGGCCCGCAAGCCGTTGTCAGTACTTTCCCGCCAGTCGGCCTCCGGCCAGTTTTTATCCGTGAATCCGGTGCCTCATCAGCGACTTATTGCGCCTGTGTGAGGCCTACCTTTTGTCCTGTTACAAAATAAGGTTAGAATGCCGGCTTCCTCCGTTTAATCAAAGAAGCAGTGGTCTATGTTCACAAAGCTTGCAACCAAGATGTTCGGCAGTAAAAACGCCAGAGAAATCAAGAGAATGCGCAAGACGGTCATGCGCATTAACGAGCTTGAAGAGCAATATGGCAATCTGTCCGACTCCGAGTTGCAGGGCAAGACCGCGGAGTTCCGTCGTCGGATCGACGAAGGCGAATCCCTGGATGCGCTTCTTGCGGAAGCCTTCGCAACCGTGCGTGAAGCGGGCCGCCGGGTTATGGGTATGCGTCATTACGACGTCCAGCTGATCGGTGGTATCACCCTGCACGAAGGCCGGATCGCGGAAATGAAGACCGGTGAGGGCAAGACGCTGGTTGCTACCGCTTCCGTGTACCTCAACGCGTTGTCCGGCAAGGGTGTCCACGTGGTTACCGTGAACGATTACCTGGCCCGTCGTGATGCCGACTGGATGGGCAAGCTCTATCGGTTCCTGGGCATGCAGGTGGGTGTCGTGGCCTCGGGCCAGCCAGCGGAGGAAAAGCGGGCAGCCTACCAGGCCGATATTACCTACGGTACCAACAACGAATTCGGCTTCGACTACCTGCGCGACAACATGAAGCACGAGCGCAGCCAGATGGTGCAGCGCCCGTTCAACCATGCGATCATCGACGAAGTCGACTCGATCCTGATCGACGAAGCGCGCACCCCGCTGATCATCTCCGGCCCGACCGAGGACAAGACCGATCTCTACGTGACGATCGACCAGGTGATTAAGAACTTCGTCGCCGATCACAACGCGATCCCCGACAGCTCCAGCGAAGGCGTGGGCTTCTACGACACCGACGAGAAGAGCCGCACCGTCTCCCTGACCGAGGAAGGCGCGGAAGAGATCGAACAGCGCCTTGTCGCGTCGGGCCTGCTCGAAACCGACAATCTCTACGATGTCGAGAACACGCAGGTCGTCCACCACATGAACGAAGGCCTGCGCGCCAACCTGATGTTCAAGCTGGACGATCACTACATCGTGAAGGACGACAAGGTCGTCATCATCGACGAGTTCACCGGCCGCATGATGGAGGGACGCCGCTATTCGGAAGGACTGCATCAGGCGCTGGAAGCCAAGGAAAAGGTAACGATCCAGCCGGAGAACCAGACACTCGCCTCCATCACCTTCCAGAATTATTTCCGGCTCTATGAAAAACTTTCCGGCATGACCGGCACGGCCGCCACAGAGGCAGACGAATTTCTCGAAATCTACGGCCTTGAAGTCGTCGAGGTGCCCACCAATGTTGCGGTTGCCCGTATTGATTCCGACGATGAGGTTTACCGGACAGCGGAAGAGAAATATGCGGCGATCGTGGAAACAATTGAAGATTGCAGCAAACGCGGTCAACCGGTGCTGGTCGGAACGGTCTCCATCGAAAAGTCGGAAATGCTCGCGGCTCTTTTGACGCAGAAAAAAATTCCCCACAAGGTCCTGAATGCCCGCTATCACGAGCAGGAAGCAGAGATCATCAGCCAGGCGGGCCGCATCAGCGCAGTCACCATCGCCACCAACATGGCCG
>NZ_DDOI01000128.1:14282-14659 GCF_002341575.1 Marinobacter sp. UBA2498
CCGCCAGGACCGCCGACCTGACCGACGAAGCCGACATTGCAAAAGTTGCCGCAGAGGTGAAGGCGGAAATTGCCGAGCAACGCCAGAAAGTCCTCGACGCGGGCGGCCTTTTCGTTATCGGAACGGAGCGGCATGAGTCTCGCCGCATCGACAACCAGCTTCGCGGCCGCTCCGGCCGACAGGGCGATCCGGGCATGTCCCGCTTCTTCCTGTCCTTGCAGGATGATCTCATGCGTATTTTCGGATCCGAGCGGATGGATGGCATGCTGCGTAAACTCGGCCTTGAAGACGGGGAGGCGATTGTCCATCCCTGGATCAACAAGGCGCTTGAAAAAGCCCAGCAAAAGGTGGAAGCGCGCAACTACGAAATCCGCAAG
>NZ_DDOI01000128.1:14774-15280 GCF_002341575.1 Marinobacter sp. UBA2498
CTACGAAATCCGCAAGAACCTCTTGAAATTCGATGATGTGATGAATGACCAGCGCAAAGTCATCTATGAGCAGCGAATCGAATTGATGGACTCGCAGGATGTGTCGGAAACCGTTACGACAATGCGCGAAGAAGTGATCGAAGATATGGTGACGGAACATATTCCGCCCAAGGCATATCCGGAGCAATGGGATGTTGCGGGCCTGAAGCAATCGGCGGCCCGCATTCTCGGCCTTGATCTTCCAATTGAGGAATGGGCGGCGGAAGAAGGAATTGCCGATGAGGAAATCCGCGACCGCCTGAAAGATGCCGCAGGCCGCAGGATGGCGGAAAAGGCCGTGCGCTACGGGCCGGATATCATGCGCATGGTAGAAAAAAGTATCCTGCTGCAAATTCTTGATCAGGCGTGGAAAGAACATCTGCTGCAGCTCGATCAGCTCCGTCAGGGTGTCTCGCTGCGCGCCTATGCTCAAAAAGATCCGCTCAATGAATATAAAAGCGAAGCCT
>NZ_DDOI01000128.1:15471-15743 GCF_002341575.1 Marinobacter sp. UBA2498
AATGAATATAAAAGCGAAGCCTTCAATATGTTCGAGCATATGCTCAATCAGCTTCGCGAAACGGTAACGACCTATCTGTCCCATGTGCAGCTTAGCAATCCGGCCGAACAATTACGCCGCCCCGAACCGGATGAAGAGGAAATGACCGCCACGCATATCGACCCCGTCACAGGCGAGAATGAGTTTGACGAGGCAGAGGCAAATGCTGCGGGCGATGCCGGAAGTGATTGGGGCAAGGTGCGCCGCAATGCTCCCTGTCCTTGTGGATCGGG
>NZ_DDOI01000113.1:0-6861 GCF_002341575.1 Marinobacter sp. UBA2498
GAAGCGAACGGGCCACTGTCAAACCCTTCCCGGGTGGTAAAGTACCATTTGCTCCCTACGCAGAAGAATCGACTACTGCGAAAGGGAACCGGCCCTTCTTCTCCGGTCCTGCGATGGGTGTCCATGGCGTCTCCTGTACTGCCCGCTTTTCGTTCTTGCTTCTCGGGCGCCGCGTTAATATCTGCCGATCTGTTTAAAATTAACCCAATTCGGGGCGAATTCAACATTTTTTTACAATTTTACGGGTTGGGTCTCAATCGGGATCTGCGTTGAAAAAGCCGGAGTGGGTCAGCGAAGCCCGCCGTTGTCTTGCACTCGTCAGAATGCTACCAAAGCGGCGGAAGCCGGGGAGACCTATGGGTTCGAATTTGATCGGCCCGAGTCGCGTCAGGAGGCCGAGCAGGAAATGCCGGAGTTCTCCGGCAAGTGCTGAAAACGCGCTTGAACAGTTGAAAACCATTTGGGAAACAGCGAGTGACGAGGAAAAGAAAGCGTTTCTTCGTTGGGCGTTCGAATAAGCGAGTCTTGCTTGACCGTTTCCGGGTCCGGTTCAGGCCCGGAAACGTTTCAGGGCTTTCTTGAGAAGCCCCTCCATCGCGGTCATGGCATCATCTGCGAGGGTCTGTGTTGGGGAGGCTGCGATGGGTTCTTTGGTTGCCTCTGTTCCGAGCCGTTCCATGGCTGCTTCAATGGCGTTGAGGCTTTCATCCACGTGAGACTGCAATGACTCTCCGTGGGCCACCACATCGGGGCAGGTGGTGAAATTCAGTGTCAGCCTTCCCTCATAGCTCACCGCTACAATAACCAGTCCCATACTGTCGAACAGCGGCGCCGTATTGTATTGCTGAACCAGGCGTGCCCCCTGCAGATACAGTGGAACCTGTGGTCCGGGAACATTGGTGATTGGCAGATTGAATACCGGCTGGTAACGCTGGGCAATTTGCAATTCCGAGTAAAGTCTTGCGGAAAGCGCCAGCATGGTTGAAGGCAGCAGTTCCGTCAGCCGATCTGCAGCAATAGCCTCCCGGTAGGGCTCCGAGGCAACCGCGTTCCAGTGTATGCGCCGTATCCGCTGGGCAGGATCGGTTTCATCGGTCGCGAGATCCAGCAGCATGGCAGACATCTGGTTCCCGGTGGCTCGTCGTAGGCTGTTGGAACGAACCGAAATCGGTGTCATTGCCACCAGGGATTTGTCGGCATTGGCGCCCTCGCTGATCAGATAGCGCTTCAGGGCCTCGGCGCACAGTCCCAGAACCACATCGTTCAACGTTACGTCCCCGAGAAACGCCTTGATCGCCTTCAGGCGCGAAAGCTCCACGCTGGGGGCGACAATCTGCCGATTTGCCGTAATCTGCCGATTGAAAGGGCTGTTTGGGGCGGAAAACAGGGGCAGCGGGAGTGGCAGTTTGCGTAATTGCTTCTGGATCAGTCCCCGGGCTGTAGCCTCGGCTGCGTTGAACGCCAGAGAGGTGAACTGCAGTGGCGTGCGAATGATGTTCGCACCGGCCTGGAGCATGACCCGTTCTTCCGAGGGTTCTGGTCTGGGCTGCCAGGGTCGAGGTGGCGCAATCGGGCTGGGCTCGGGCGTATACTCCAGTAGTTTGCCAATAATCTCCTCGCCACTGAAGGCGTCGATGGCAGCGTGGTGCAATTTGACGATCAAAGCGAAGCCATCACTGCCGGTGTCCTGCTCGTCCAGTTTGAAACCGTCTACGAAGGTGATGTGCCACAGCGGGCGGTCCCTTTTCAGAGGTTCTTCCAGAATCCGTGAGGCCAGCGTCATCAGGCTTGCCTTGCGGCCGTGTTCGCCCAGATTAACGTAGGCAAGGTGGCGCTCGATGCTGAAATCGGGGTCATCAATCCAGTAGGGGCGGCCCAGGCGCAGGGGAATTTCTTTCAGGCGTTGCCGGAAAACCGGCACAACATGCAGGCGGCTTCGAAGGTAGGCGACAAAGGTGCTGAAGGCCAGCGGTTTCTCCCGTTCGGAAGCATCGAAGAGGTAGATGCCTCCGATGTGCATCGGTGTGGTTTCCGACTCGAGATACAGGAACGAGGCATCCAGTTCCGACAGTTGCCGCATCAGAGAGCTCCCTTCGGCGTTGGTTTCAGCTGCAGTATAAACGAAGTGCCCGCGCAAACGGTTGACTCATTTGCCTGGTATGACTTCGAGTTGGAGTCATACCATTTGCTTTATTTTCAGCTTGTTAGCCAGTCTGAAACGGCTCCCTCCGCGCTGAGTCGGTCCCAAAACCACATCAGGGCCTTGCCCTGGTCCTCGGCATGCCTGGCCAGTTGCAGTTTGATTGGTTGTCGCGATTCCTGCACTTCCTTGATGACCAGCTTGCCTTCCTTCAGTTCTGCGCTGATTCGTGCCCTTGGCAACCATCCCACGCCGAGGCCGGCTACCTGTATGGCGATCTTCTGGTCAATGTTGGCCACCGTCAAGGTTCGCTGGCGGTGGAATATGCCGGCGTGGCCCGGGGGCAAGGACCTTGATGTGTCTGCAGCGACGGCTGCCGGATAACGGGAGATTTCGTCCTCGGAGAGCGGCGCTTCGGCATCGGCCAGGGGATGATCGGCGGCAACGGCAAAAACGAACGGCATGTCGCCCAGGGATTGGGTTGTGTAGTTTCCCGCTGGCTTGCTGAAATTATCGGCGCCGATGATCAGATCCACGCGGCGGCTTTGCAGAGCATCCCAGGTTCCGGCAAAGACCTCTTCCACGATTTGTACATCTACCGGTACGCCCAGCTCATAGAATTCCCGGATTGCCGGAAACAGGCATTCCGCCGGCAGCAGTGAGTTGAACCCGATCCGTAACCGCGTTTCCCAGCCCTGGGCGACCTGGCGCGTGGTGTGCGCGAGGTTTTCTGCCGCCTCGAGCAGTGTGCGGCCCTCTTCCAAAAGGTAGCGGCCGGCCGGTGTCAGTCGGGCGCGGTGACCGGTTCGGTCGTAAATGGCGACATTCAGGTCTTCTTCCAGCTTCTGCACGGTGTAACTGATGGCGGAGGGAACCCGGAACAGTTCGTTGGCGGCACCGGCGAAACTGCCTTTGCGGTCAATGGCATCAAGGACTTTGAGGGCGTCAATGGTGATGGCTGTATGCATGTTCGAATTATCTGAGGTTGTTGGCCAGAAATGCTTGTTTGAGAGCGTAGCAGGGTCCCCGGTATTTTGCCTGTATTGATTTCATCATGTTCAGGAATTTTAACGGGAGGGCTTTATGGGCCTGCTGATTGATGGCAAATGGCACGACAAGTGGTATGACACCGACAAGACTGGTGGCAAATTTGAACGGGAAGCGGCGCGTTTCCGGAACTGGGTGACCGCCGATGGCTCGCCGGGGCCGGATGGCGAAGGCGGTTTCAAGGCGGAATCCGGGCGCTATCACCTGTATGTCTCAATGGCCTGCCCCTGGGCGCATCGGACGTTGATTTTCCGGAAGCTCAAAGGTCTGGAGAAGCACATTTCAGTGTCAGTGGTGCACCCTGACATGGTTGAAAACGGCTGGGAATTCCGGCCCGACAGCGAGCAGCACCGGGACCATCTCCATGGATTCCGCTTCATGCATCAGGTCTACACCAAGGCTGCACCGGAATATTCTGGCCGGGTAACAGTGCCGACCTTGTGGGATAAAAAGAAAGAAACGATTGCGAGCAACGAGTCGGCCGAAATTATCCGGATGTTCAATTCGGCATTTGATGGCCTTGAGGGTGTTCGTACCGATCTGGATTTCTATCCCGGGGAGCTGCAAGAAGAGATTGATTCTGTGAACGCCCGGGTTTACGACACGGTTAATAATGGCGTTTACAAGGCGGGCTTTGCCACTGCGCAGGATAAGTACGAGGAAGCCTACAATGCGTTGTTTGATTCTCTCGACTGGCTTGAGGAGCGGTTGTCTTCTCAACGGTATCTGGTCGGTGGCCGGCTGACCGAGGCTGACTGGCGGTTGTTCACCACGTTGATCCGGTTTGATGCAGTGTATTACAGCCACTTCAAGTGCAACCGCCAGCGGATCAGCGATTTCCCGGCGCTTTCTGCCTACGTTCGGGACCTCTACCAGGTGCCAGGCGTGGCGGAGACCGTGGATATTAATCAGATCAAACGCCACTACTACGTAAGCCAGAGAACCATCAACCCGACTCAGATAGTACCGGTTGGTCCGGAGCTGGACTTTGACTCACCCCACGGGCGTGAGTCGCTTAGCTAACTCTCGCGACTGCGACCTCGGTCAGCAGTTCCATGGCTTCTTTATGGCCTGAGTCTGGAAGGGGGTGAAGGCAGGTCTGGGCCAGTTCCGCCTGCTCCCGCGCTTTTGCCATGGTGTATTCGATTGCGCCTGAGCGCTCAACAATATCGAGGATGCGGGGCAGATCGTCCAGGCCGCCCTTGCGGATGGCCTGACGGATCAACTGCCGTTCTTCCCCGGTGCCATGGTTCATGGCGTGGATCAGCGGCAGGGTGGTCTTGCCTTCAGCCAGATCGTCGCCCACGTTTTTGCCCATGGCTTCGGCGTCGCCGCGGTAATCCAGGACATCGTCCACCAGCTGGAAAGCCAGGCCCAGATGCTTGCCGTAGTCTTTCAGGCCCAGCTCCTGCTCTGCATTGGCGTTGGCAAGCAGTGCGCCGGTGTGGGAGGCGGCTTCGAACAGCATGGCAGTCTTGTTGTGGATGACCTTCATGTACTGCTCTTCGGTGAGGTCCGGGTTTTTCACGTTCATCAGTTGCATAACCTCGCCCTCGGCGATTACCGCCGTGGCGTGGGACAAAACGTCCATGATTCGCAGGCTTTTCAGCTCCACCATCATCTCGAAAGCACGGGCGTAGAGGAAATCACCTACCAGAACGCTTGGCGCGTTGCCCCAGCGGGCGTTGGCGGTGCTTCGGCCGCGGCGCATGTCCGAGGTGTCTACTACATCATCGTGCAGCAGGGTGGCGGTGTGCAGGAATTCGATCACGGCTGCGAGCTTGAGGTGGTCGTTTTCCTCGTAGCCGGCGGCCTGGCTGGAAAGCAGAACCAGTAGCGGTCTCAAGCGCTTACCGCCGCTTTCAATGATGTACTGGGCGATTTTCTCCACCAGGGGAACATCTGAGGAAAGCCGCTGGATGATCAGATCATTAACGCGGCTGAAGTCGTCGGCCACGGTGTCGTAAATGCGCTGGGCTGTCATGCGGCTTGTGGATCCCTTGCTGGTGTTATCGTCGTTACGATCGTTGATATTAAAGGCAGGTCGCGGCAATGCTAGGTATTGCCGAAGGTAGTGTCAACTTGGCTTGTGTTGCGGTGCGTCTTTTCGTACAATCACGCGCCCAACTCATCCCAACCTGCGCTCCCTGCTATAGGGTCGCCAGAGCGCCTCCCTTAGAACCAGGTGGATAAGAGCAGGGATGGGTCAATCGTGGAGAACGAGTGAATGTACGCAGTTATTGTTAGCGGTGGCAAGCAGCACCGTGTAAAAGAAGGCGAAACCCTGAAGCTGGAAAAGCTGGAAGTTGAAACCGGCGGTAACGTTGAGTTTGATCGCGTTCTGCTGATCGCCGACGGCGACAAGGTTCAGGTAGGCGCGCCGGTAGTTGATGGTGCCAAAGTGACCGCAGAAGTGGTTAGCCACGGCCGTCACGACAAGGTTCAGATCATCAAGTTCCGTCGTCGTAAGCATCACATGAAGCGTCAGGGCCACCGTCAGTGGTTTACTGAAGTCAAGATCACGGGTATCAAGGGCTGAGGCTCTCGAATTACCCCTTAAATAAGGAGGCTGGTAATGGCTCATAAAAAGGCAGCAGGTAGTACCCGTAACGGTCGCGATTCCGAGTCTAAACGACTTGGTGTGAAGCGCTTTGGCGGCGAGACTGTATCTGCAGGCAGCATCATCATCCGTCAGCGTGGCACTCGTTTCCACGCTGGTAGCAATGTTGGCATTGGCAAGGACCACACCCTGTTTGCGAAAGCAGACGGCCAGGTGAAGTTCGAAACCAAAGGCCCGCAGAGCCGTAAGTTCGTGAGCATCGTTCCGGCTGCGTAAGCAGCGGCGATCCGGTTCTGTCGAACCCTGGGTGGCGCTGATATCCTGATATTATCAGGTGCTCAGAACCATCCGGAGCCCCGCAAAGCTTCCTAGAGGCTGCGGGGCTTTTTAGTTTATGCGCATGGCGCAAAGGGTTGATTCATGAAATTCGTAGACGAAGCCACCATCATTGTGGAAGCCGGCAAGGGCGGTCACGGCTGCCTGAGCTTCCGGCGAGAAAAATACGTTCCCAAGGGTGGCCCCGATGGCGGCGACGGGGGCGATGGTGGTTCCGTATATCTGGAAGCCGAGGAGTCGCTGAACACGCTGATCGACTACCGGTTCCAGCGCAAACACAAGGCCCAGAATGGCGAGCCGGGCTCCGGCCGCAACTGTACCGGCAACAAAGGCGAGGACCTGGTTCTGCCGGTTCCGGTCGGCACCACGGTGGTCGATATGGATACCCATGAGGTCCTGGGAGATCTGACCCACGCCGGCCAGCGCCTCAAGGTGGCCCAGGGCGGGTTTCATGGTCTTGGCAACACCCGTTTCAAATCCTCGGTGAATCGCGCCCCGCGCCAGACTACCAAGGGTTCCGAGGGCGAGTTGCGTAACCTGAGGCTGGAGTTGAAGGTGCTGGCGGACGTGGGTTTGCTGGGCATGCCCAATGCTGGCAAGTCTACCTTTATCCGTTCGGTGTCGGCGGCTCGCCCGAAGGTTGCGGACTATCCGTTTACCACGCTGGTACCCAATCTTGGTGTTGTCAGTGTACAGGCGCACCAGAGTTTCGTGATTGCCGATATCCCGGGTCTGATTGAAGGTGCCGCCGAAGGTGCCGGCCTGGGTATCCGCTTCC
>NZ_DDOI01000113.1:6978-7401 GCF_002341575.1 Marinobacter sp. UBA2498
TGGGTATCCGCTTCCTGAAGCATCTCGTGCGCACCCGTCTACTGCTGCACCTTGTGGATGTGGCACCGTACGATGGCTCGTCGCCCGCCGATGCGGTTAGAGCGATCGAGCATGAGCTTGAGAAGTTCAGCGAAACTCTGGCCAACCGTCCGAGATGGCTCGTACTGAACAAGGTCGACATGGTGGCCGAAGAAGATCGCGATGCTCATTGTCAGGCCATTGTCGATGAGCTCGGATGGGAAGGGCCGGTTTTCTGGATCTCTGCGCTCAGTGGCGAGGGCACCAAGTCCCTGGCTCAGGCCGTCATGCGCTGGATCGAAGAGCAGGCTGAGGAAGAGGCCCAGAATCGGGAATGCGCGGAGCGGGAGGCCCAACGTCGCCGGCAGATGGACGACGAAGCTCGCGCCCGTATTGAAGCCGAGC
>NZ_DDOI01000025.1:0-6939 GCF_002341575.1 Marinobacter sp. UBA2498
CGTTCAGGTGAACTGTGCAGGCACCACAGAGGCCCGCGCCGCAACCGAATTTAGTTCCCTTGAGCCCCAGCTCATCACGCAATACCCATAGAAGAGGCGTATCCCCTTCAATGTTCAGCGACCGCTCGTCGCCATTGACTGTCAGGCTCACGGCCATCCCAACCCTCTCCTTTACCTGCATCCGGTGTTGTTTCCGGATTTATTATTGTCGCTACCCCTATGGCAGATACCAGAGTCCTATCTGACGACTTCTTCGCCATCCTTGTTAACCCAGATCTTGCGTTCGCCGGACTCCATCTTGCCGTTTGAGTCCCAGACCTCCCGATCCGTTGTGGCCTCTTCAACCTTGCCGTTGTCGTTCCAGATAACTCGATCCTTACAGCCCGCCAGTGCCAGTACGGCGAATACAACCAATACAGCTTTTTTCACGACGATAACCTCCGTTCAGCCGCCACCGCGGCTCTTATTAAGGAATACCTGGGATTGGCAGCCCTAACGGCTGCCGTGGAGTTCACGATTATGCTGCTTATCCCGGTCACTCTTTCGCACCATGACATAAACAGCCCCCGTACCACCATGGTGTTTCTGGGCCGAATGAAAGGCCAGGACATCGTCCAGCTCCGGCAACCATTTGGCGAGGTAGCTTTTCAACTGGGCGATACCATCAGGATTACGCTCGCCCTTGCCATGAAGAATGATGACCGACCGCAGGCCATAGCGCACGCAATCACCGATGAACCTGAAGACTTCGCGACGGGACTGCTCAACGGTCATACGGTGCAGATCAAGGCGCGCTTCGATCGGATACTGGCCCAGCCGGAGCTTTCGAAATACGCCGTGCTGGATGCCTGGCCGCTGCCAGCTCAGGATATCGTGGGCCGTAAGCGGCTCTACCATGTCGGAAGTCAGGGGATTGGTGTCCCGCGCGGGCTTTTCAACAGCCGCCCGCTGACGTTCCAGATGACCTGGCGTCAGTTCCCGGGGCGTTGTCACCTCGGCCCGGTTGGGCTTGCGGATACGCCGGACGTCTTTCATTTCCTCAAGGAAGCTGAGGCGCTCTTCTTTGGTAGTCATGGCGTTACAATTAATGACCTGTTTCAGAGACCGACTTTACCACCTGGGTAACCGGCCTTAAAGAAAACTGATCTATGTCAGACTTATTGCGACCAAAATCGTAGGGCAACAGATGCTTTGGCTACACTACACTTCAGACGGACAATAATAACCAGCGAGTGACGACGGACATGGCCTCAGCGCACCAGGAAAATGACCGCCCGCAGAACATCCGCGCCATCATGACGTTTTTGCGGGAACACGCGCCTTTCTCCAGCATGGATGACTCCCATCTTGCGCATTTCGCGGAGAACGCCTCCATCCAGTTCTACGCCGATGGCGATATCGTGCTGTCTCCGGATCAGGATGTCGTTAAACGATTTTACGTGGTCAAACAGGGGCGGATTCGTGGCGAGCGCCACAACGACAAAGAAGACCGCACGGAAACGACCTTCGAGATCAGCCAAGGCGAGTGCTTTCCCCTCGCCGCCATGATCGGCGAACGGCCAACCAGAACCCTGCATCGGGCAGACGGCGACACCTTCTGCCTCAGCATCGGGCAGACAGCGTTCGTTACACTCTTTGCTGAAAGCGAACCTTTCCGGGATTTTTGCCTGCGGGGCGTCAGCAGCCTGCTCGATCAGGTGAACCGGCGCATACAGTCAAGTGCCATGGCCTCAATCGGGTCCAGCACGTCCCTCGATACGCCACTTGAACGCTATGCCCTGCGCAATCCGATTGTCTGCTCGCCCGATCTGCCGGTGCGTAAAGCCGTGGCCCGAATGCACGAAAACAACGTCGGCAGCATTATCGTTACCGATGAAAACCGTATCCCGACCGGCATTTTCACACTGCGGGACCTTCGCACCATGATCGCCGAGGGCACCGGCCCCCTGGATACACCCATACAGCAGGTAATGACCAAGAATCCCTGCTGCCTTCCCTCCCATGCGGATGCGTTCGAAGCTGCCATGCTGATGGCGGAGCATCATTTTGCGCATCTTTGCGTCATCGACGATGACCGTAAACTGATTGGCGTGGTTTCGGAACGAGACCTGTTCTCCCTGCAGCGCGTGGACCTGGTAAACCTTGCCCGCACCATTGGCACGGCCACCCACCTGCGCACCCTGGTCAGCCTGCGAACAGACGTATCACGCCTGGTGGATGCGATGCTCGCCCACGGCGCCGACTCCGGGCAGGTGGTCAAGATCATCACCACGCTCAATGATGTAACCGTCAGACGGGTCCTGGAACTGAACATCAAGAAGAACGACCCGGGCATTCCCTTCTCCTGGCTGACGTTTGGCAGCGAGGGCCGCCAGGAGCAGACCCTGCTGACCGACCAGGACAACGGCATACTGTTCCAGACGCCGGAAGGGATGACCGCCGAACAGGTCCGGGAAAAGCTGTTGCCCTTTGCGCGAAAGGTAAACGACGAACTGGCCGAATGTGGCTTCACCCTGTGCAAGGGCAACATCATGGCCAGCAACCCGAAACTCTGCTTGAGTGACAAGGAGTGGGACGACTGGTTTATCCGGTTCATTGATGCCTCCACGCCCCAGAACCTGGTGTATTCCTCAATTTTTCTTGATATGAGGGCTATCTACGGTCCAACCGAGCCGCTGAACGATCTTCTGGACAAGATCCTCACGCGGATCCGGAAAAACGCCCTGTTCCAGAAAATGCTTGCCGGGAATGCGTTCCAGCGGAAGCCGCCGCTCACCATGTTCCGCAATTTCCGCTATATATCCGAGGGCAACAAGCACTCACTGGACCTCAAGCGTCAGGGCCTGGCGCCGTTTGTTGAGGCAGTGCGGGTTTTCGCCCTGGCGAATGGCGTTGAGACAGCGAACACGCTGGAGCGCATGGATGAGCTGGCGAAAAAGGGCGTCTTCGATCCGAAAGATGCCAACGCCTGGAAGGAAGGTTATAGCCTGATCCAGGCGATCCGCATGCGGGCCCACCAGGAAATGCTGGCAAAGGGAGAGGAGCTCACCAACTACATCGATCCCGACGATCTGAACCCACTCGACCGTCGAATCCTGCGGGAATCTTTCAGGCAGGCGCAGCGGTTGCAACAGAAACTCGAAGTTACCTACCAACTCTGACCTTCAGGCGCGAGACATGCTGGAACAGATCAAACAATGGATTGAGCATCGCCGGGGCGGAAAAATCGGCAGCCACGATCCTGGCAATCTGCCCAACCCGAAAACGCCAGGAGAACAGTTGCTTACGGACTGCCGTCTGATCGTGCTGGATCTTGAAACCACGGGACTGAACCCCTCCAAGGACGAGGTGATCGCTATCGGGGCCGTCGCCATCCGCGGCGGCATTATCCATCTGGGCGACCAGTTCGACCTGATCCTCAGGCGTCCGGAGCTCGACATCCGCGAAACCGTGCTCATTCACGGGATCGGGCCCGAGGCGCTGACCCAGGGGCACGAAATCGAGGATGCCCTTCTCTATCTTCTTGAGTGGATGAACGGCGACCCGATCCTGGCCTACCACTCGGCGTTCGATCAGAAATTTCTGGAAAAGACCCTGAAGGCGCAGCTTGGCTATACCCAGCCTCATACCTGGATGGACGTGGCCGACCTGATGCCTGCATTTTTTCCAAACACCAAGACCGGTGGCAAAGGACTCGACAACTGGGCCGATTATTTCGGCCTTGAAGTCAGCGAACGTCACCACGCCGCTTCCGATGCTCTCGCTACAGCCGAGCTTACCCTGGTCGCACTTAATAAGGCGCGGTCGGAAGGGGTAAAAACACTCAAAGGGCTTTACGACAAGCTCCATTATCATCGGCGCCTGCAAAACATGCATCGTTTCTGAATCGATGCCTGGCGGAACATCGCATTTATAGACCGACGTCACGCCAAATTACTGAGAATTAGACCTTTTGCCAATATCTATAAATCGCTTGACCAGTAAAGTCAGTAGGGACAACTAGTCGGAGAAGTACTTATATGAATAATAAATTCTCTAACAGAAGTGCCTCACCAAAAACCCACCCAACCTCCACAACAACAAAACAGGAGTGATCCTATGTCAGCAGGTCATAGCTACGATGCTGAAGCGTACTGGAAGGCGAATCTGCGCCTGATATTCGGGAGCCTGATAGTCTGGGCCCTGGTATCTTACGGCTTTGCAATTCTGCTCCGTCCGATGCTTGCCGGTATTCCGATTGGTGGTACTGATCTGGGCTTCTGGTTTGCCCAGCAAGGTTCCATCCTCACGTTCATCGCTCTGATCTTCCACTACGCGTGGCGCATGAACAAGATCGATGAAAAATTCGGCGTGCACGAGGAGTAAGAACGAATGAGCCAATTTGCCATTAACATCATTTTCGTAGGGGGCTCATTCCTCCTCTACATCGCAATTGCTATCTGGGCCAAGGCCGGAAGCACGAGTGACTTCTACGTTGCCGGCGGCGGTGTTCATCCGATCACCAACGGCGCAGCAATCGGCGCCGACTGGATGTCCGCGGCATCGTTTATCTCCATGGCAGGTCTGATTGCTGCCGGTGGCTACGCCAACTCCACCTTCCTTATGGGCTGGACTGGCGGTTACGTTCTGCTGGCCATGCTGCTGGCTCCGTACCTGCGGAAGTTTGGCAAGTTTACGGTTCCCGAGTTTATCGGCGACCGTTTCTACAGCAAGAATGCCCGCCTCGTAGCGGTTATCTGCCTGATCGTGGCGTCTGTAACCTACGTTATCGGCCAGATGGCTGGTGCCGGTGTTGCCTTCTCCCGCTTCCTCGAAGTTGATTCCACCGTTGGCCTGATGATCGCGGCTGTTGTGGTATTCGTCTACGCAGTAATGGGTGGCATGAAGGGTATCACCTACACCCAGGTGGCACAGTACTGCGTACTGATTGTTGCCTACACCATTCCTGCGGTGTTCATCTCCCTGCAACTGACCGGTAATCCGATTCCAGGTCTGGGTCTGTTCTCGACTCACGTGGATTCCGGCATGCCGATCCTCAGCAAGCTGAACCAGGTTATCACCGACCTCGGCTTCAATGAGTACACCGCCGATATCGACAACAAACTGAACATGGTTCTGTTTACCCTGTCGCTGATGATCGGTACTGCAGGCCTGCCACACGTTATCATCCGCTTCTTCACCGTACCCAAGGTGGCTGACGCACGCTGGTCCGCAGGCTGGGCTCTGGTATTCATCGCCCTGCTGTACCTGACTGCGCCGGCGGTTGCTTCCATGGCTCGCTTGAACCTGATGACCACCATCTACCCGGACGGCACCTCAGCGGAGCCCATCCAGTACGATGAGCGTCCGAACTGGATCAAGGAGTGGGAAGTAACTGGTCTTATCCAGTTCACCGACAAGAACGAAGACGGCCGTATCCAGCTTTACAACGACAGCGAAGCCTTCGCGCCTACGGCTGAAGCCCGCGGCTGGAACGGCAATGAGCTGGTCGTTAACCGGGATATCCTGGTACTGGCCAACCCGGAAATCGCCAACCTGCCAGGCTGGGTCATCGGTCTGATCGCAGCGGGTGGTCTCGCAGCAGCACTGTCCACAGCGGCCGGTCTGTTGCTGGCGATCTCCTCGGCGGTCAGTCACGACCTGATCAAGGGTTCCATTAATCCGGCGATTTCGGAGAAAGGCGAGCTGCTCGCAGCACGGATATCGATGGCCGTTGCGATCGTTGTTGCCACCTACCTTGGGGCGAACCCTCCAGGCTTTGCGGCACAGGTCGTTGCCCTGGCCTTCGGTATCGCGGCAGCATCCCTGTTCCCGGCGCTGATGATGGGCATCTTCTCCAAGCGCGTGAACAATACCGGTGCCATCGCTGGTATGCTGAGCGGTCTGACGTTCACCCTGGTATACATCTTCGTGTACAAGGGCTGGCTGTTCATCCCGGGTACAGCTAACCTGCCAGACACTCCTGAAAACTGGGTGCTGGGCATCTCCCCGCTGTCAATCGGCGCGGTTGGTGCAATCGTCAACTTTGCGGTAGCCTTCATTGTATCCAACGCAACTGAAGAACCGCCCGTTGAGATTCAGGAACTGGTTGAAAGCGTCCGTTACCCACGTGGTGCCGGTCAGGCTCAAGACCACTAAGCAACATCTCAGCCTGATTTGTTCGATGAACTGACAGGTTGATACTGAACGGGCTTCCTCAATGAGGAAGCCCGTTCTTTTTTGAGGAAGTCATAATATGTTCTGGACATTTGTCGCTACTGTAGTTTGCGGCCTTGGCGCTGCTGGTATTGCACTGGGTATTCGCGCCGCCACTCGAAACAAAGCCCCGAAGTGGATCATCCCCGTTTTTGCCGGCGCGGGCATGCTCGGCTATCTCATTTACATGGAATACAGCTGGTTCGACCAGAAAGAAGCACGTCTGCCGGACGAAGCGGTGGTTGTGAGCACCGAATCCGACGGCATCCTGTGGCGCCCATGGACCTTCGTGCTCCCTTACGTCACCGCATTTTCCACGGTCGACACCAAAAGTATCAGCCGTGATACCAGCAGCGAAGACATCGTCCGGTTTACCCTCTATCGCTTCGAGCAGAAGATGACAGACGCGGTTTCTCATCGCGTTCACATCATTAACTGTGCGACCCGGGAACTGGTACCTCTGGGATCTGACGGAAGCCCGCGAGTGGATAACCTTAAACTGCTCGAGCCCGGAGACCCCCTGTATGAAACCGTCTGCGCCGAGTGATAACTCGTTAGCGTGATGCACCAACCTGCTGATACTGTCGGGAACGCGTAACCATGATTAGTGCCTGGCTGCTGGTCCTCATTTCCATCACCTACATCTCGATCCTGTTCGTGATCGCCTGGGCCGGCGACAAACACCCCGGGTTATATCGCAGGCGCCTGGCACGCACGCACATATACGCACTCTCCCTGGCAGTC
>NZ_DDOI01000025.1:7068-12801 GCF_002341575.1 Marinobacter sp. UBA2498
CTGGCAGTCTACTTCACCTCCTGGACTTTCTACGGCGCCGTTGGACGCGCCACCCAGGAGGGTCTGGGGTTTCTCCCCATCTACCTCGGGCCCTTGCTGGTCTTCGTGTTCGGTGCGCCCTTGCTGCGCCGGATCATCTATATCAGCAAGCGCAATAACAGTACCTCCATTGCCGACTTCATCGCCTCCCGGTATGGCAAATCCCAGCTCCTGGCCGCAATGATTGCAACCTTTGCCCTGATCGGCAGTGTTCCCTACATTGCGTTGCAACTGAAAGCCATTGCAATGGGCTTCAACGTGCTCTCGGCTACCGGAACAGGCTATGAAGAGCTGAGCACGGCGGCCTGGAGTGACTCCGCGTGGTACATCACCCTTGCCCTGGCGGTCTTTACCGTTCTGTTCGGTACCCGACACCTGGAATCCACCGAGCATCATCGGGGCATGATCCAGGCCGTGGCCTTCGAATCACTGATCAAGCTCGTGGCTTTCGTCGCTGTGGGGCTGTTCGTTGGCTACGGGCTCTATGGCGGGTTTGGCGATCTGTTTGAACGGGCTCGGGACGCCGACCTGATCGGCACCCTGACCACCGATGGTATCGAAGCGCCGGCATTCATTACCCAGACACTCATTGCCATGCTCGCGATCATCTGCCTGCCCCGGCAATTTCATGTCATGGTGGTTGAAAATACCGATCATCGGGACTTCGAGATTGCCCGCTGGGCTATGCCGATCTACCTGATCGTAGCCAGCGCCTTTGTGCTTCCTATTGCCGCTGCGGGCCTGCTGTCGCCCGAGGCCTCTGCTGGAAATCCTGACATCCTGATACTGCAGCTGCCGATCATGGCAGGCGAGGAATGGCTGGCCATACTGGCGTTCCTCGGTGGCGGGTCAGCGGCTGCGGCCATGGTAATCGTGTGCTCAGTGGCGATTGCCACCATGGTCAGCAACGAGATCATCATGCCGGCCCTGCTGAAATTTTTCCGACCAGGCATGAACCGGCGCACGGACCTCAGCTACCTGCTCCTGAGTATCCGCCGGGTCGCTATCTTTGTGGTGCTGCTCACCGCCTATGGTTTTTATCGGATGGCCGGCGAAGACTACAGCCTGACGGCCTTCGGCCTGCTGTCATTTGCGGCAGCGGCGCAGTTCGGGCCGGCGCTGGTAGGCGGCATTATCTGGCGCCGGGGCAATTACATGGGCGCCGTCTGGGGCCTTGGCCTTGGTTTCCTGATGTGGTGTTACACCCTGCTACTGCCGGCACTGGCCACCACCGGTTGGGTCAACGACACACTGATTGAGCAGGGAATCTGGGGACTGAACTGGACGCGCCCCACTGCCCTGTTCGGGTCCGAGCTGGACCAGACCAGTCACGGCATTATCTGGAGCCTCGGCATCAACACTTTGGTGTACATCGTACTTTCGATGCTGACCCGTCAACGTGTCCGAGAGAAGATCCAGATTGCCTCCTTCTTCCACGATCCGCAGCCCAAAGCGGAGACCGCGCAGCATCAGAGCTGGCAGGGCGAAATACTGACATCCGACCTCCAGGCGCTAACCGACCGGTTCATGGGTGAAGAACGCTCGGAAACCATTTTCCGGAATTACGAACGCCGCAACGCCATCCGTTTGCACCCGCACCGCCCGGCATCGGCGCACCTGATGAAATACATCGAGCGCCAACTGGCCTCGGTGATCGGCGCCTCCACCGCCAGGGTGGTCCTGGAATCGACCCTCACCGGCCGGGACATGCAGATCGAGGATGTGGTCAGCATCGTCGACGAAGCGTCCCAGGCCATGACCTTCAGCCGGGAGTTGCTCCAGTCAGCGATTGAAAATATCAGTCTGGGCGTGTCTGTGGTTAACCACCAGCAGCAACTGGTGGTCTGGAACCACCGATATCTGGAACTGTTCACCTACCCGAAGGGCTTCGTCAGGGTCGGTCGGCCTGTTGAAGATCTGATGCGCTATAACCTTACCAATGCCAATCTATCTGCCCGCCGGATTGATGAGATCGTCGTCGATCGCTGCACGAGCATGCGGGAGGGACGGCCGATGTCCTACGAGCGCCAGAGACCGGATGGTACGGTGTTACGCATCGATGGCAGCCCGATACCTGGTGGTGGCTATGTCACCACGTTCCAGGACATCACGGCCATGCGCAGAACCGAGCAGGCCCTCAAGGAGACCAACATCTACCTCGAGCAGCGGGTCAAGGAGCGCACCCAGGAGCTTCAGGTCATCAATGAGCAGATGCTGAAGGCCAAATCGGTGGCAGAACAGGCGAACCAGAGCAAGACACGCTTCCTAGCCTCTGCCAGCCACGACCTTCTCCAGCCCCTGAACGCAGCCAGACTGTTTACCTCTGCTCTCGCCGGGAAAGCAGATGACGGCGAGATGAAAGATCTCGTGGACCACATCGACAGCTCTCTCGGGGCTGCCGAGGAAATCATCAGCACCCTGCTGGATATTTCAAAGCTGGACGCGGGTGCGTTGGAGCCCGATATCGGGGTCTTCCCCGTGAACGAGATCATGCGCCACCTGGCAACCGACTTTTCAGCAATCGCCAAGGACCAGAACCTGGAGCTGCACGTTGTGCCCAGCACGGCCTGGATCCGATCCGATTCCAAATTGCTGCGTCGTGTGGTCCAGAATTTCCTGTCCAACGCCATACGTTACACGCCGGAAGGCAAGATTCTGCTCGGGTGCCGGCGTCTGAAAGGCTATATTCGTATAGAAGTCTGGGATACCGGTCCCGGTATACCCGAGGACCAGCTGGCACACATTTTCGAGGAATTTCGTCGGTTTCAGCATGGCCGGGATAAAAAGGGCCTGGGGCTCGGTCTCGCCATCGTTGACCGTATCAGCGGCATGCTGAACCACCCGGTCAGCGTCCATTCCGTCCAGGGCCGAGGCAGTGTCTTCGGTATCACCGTGCCAACAGCGGCTCCGGAACAGAACGAGACCACCGCTGCCAAGCCCGCATCGGGCTCACGCAGGGTATCCAACCTCGGAGGCCTGCATTTCCTGTGCATCGATAACGATCCGGCTATCCTGCAGGGCATGGTCGCGTTGCTTGGGAACTGGAAATGTGACGTAACGGCCGCCGAAAGCCTGGAAGACGCCATGGAAAAACTGGAAGGGAATCGGCCTGATATTATACTTGCCGATTATCAGCTAGATGATAACAAGAACGGCCTCGATGCCATGGACAGCATTCGCGGTGCTCTTAATGCCAACATCCCGGGCATACTCATCACCGGTTATATGGCGCCTGAAGTTCGGGAGGATGCCATCAACCGGGGCTACCAGATTCTCTACAAACCGGTGAAACCGGCTGCACTGAGGGCACTGGTTAACAAGCTACTGAAACAGAAGCGCTCATGACCGACACCAAAGCGGACGCCAATCCTTTCGGCAAACTCAACTATCTCGTGATCGATGACTTCGAAAATTTCCGGTTGTCCATTCGCCAGATGTTGCGCAGTTGTGGCGCTGACTCTATCGAGCTGGTCTCCAATGCCAGTCAGGCCATCCAGCACTGTACCTACAATCACGTGGATGTCGTGTTGTGCGACTTCAACCTGGGAGAGGGCAAGAATGGCCAGCATATCCTCGAGGACCTCCGGTATAAAAAATTACTGAAGCGCTCATCCCTGTTCCTCATGGTAACAGCGGAGACTTCCAAGGAAATGGTCATGGGGGCGAGGGAGTACCAGCCCGATGCCTATCTGACCAAGCCCATCAACCGGGCTGTACTCGAGAAACGTCTTAGCGCCCTGATCAGCCAGCGCAACACACTCATGCCCATCAATCGGGAAATCGACCGGGAAAACTACCCGGAAGCCATTTCGCTCTGTCTCCAAATGCTGCCCCGGCAGCCACGTTACAAGACCTGGTTAATGAAAACCCTGGGCGACCTGTATTTCCAGCTCGGGGACCTGGCGCACGCGCTCAAAATCTACGATGACGTCCTTGCGCAACGGGAATTGTCCTGGGCAAGGCTCGGACGCTGCAAAGTCCTGCTCGCCAATCGAAGCTTCGACCAGGCGGTAGACGGCCTGCGAGAGGTTATTGCAAATCATCCGGACTACATGGAGGCCTATGACCTTCTGGCAGAGGGGTTCGAACGGCAGGGCCGGCCGACACAGGCACAGCAGGTACTGGAGAAAGCCATAGAGCATTCCCCCAATGCCCTACTTCGGCAAAAGCATCTGGCACAGCTGGCCGGCTCCAACCAGGATCTCGAAACATCATCCGAGGCCTGGCAGCGCACAGTAGAGCTTGGCACCCACTCGATTCACGACAATTCAGAGCATTACCTCGCCTTGGGCCAGACACTTTCCGACCTCAGCGAGGGCAATCTTGAAGAAGATGGCAAAGAAAAAGCCAGGGAAGCACTGACCGTTCTCAAGAAGATGGAAAAACGATTCGAGGCCGAGGAAGGTATCAGTCTGCGGAGCCAGATCGTCCAGTGCCGGGTTTATGCGGGACAGGGTCAGGACAAAGAGGCGACCAAAATCCTCGAGAGGATCAGACCGGAACTCGACAATGCCGCAGCCCTGGATGCCGCAACGGGTCTTGATTACGCCAAGACCCTGTTTCGACTCGGACATGAAAGCGACGCCAAAGCGCTATTACGAGAGATGTCAGAGCGGTTCAGCAATGAGCCTGACATACTTCAGAAGATTGAAAGCCTCCTTGATGAGCCCGTAGGGTTCCGGCAGAAAATCAAAGCCCGAACCCTCAACCGGGATGGCATAAAAGCGTTCGAAGCCGGGAACCTGCAAGAAGCCGTGGAGATCTTTTCAAAGGCTCTGGAAATCGTCCCGGACCACGCTGCCCTGAACCTTAACTTGGTTCAGGTGCTGATGAAGGAGAATGACAACAGTCCCGGTAACGCTGAGCTCCTCAAACGCTGCCAGACTTGCCTGGATCGCCTGGCAGGACTGCCGGAGCAACACCGCCAACATCGGCGCTATATCGCCTTACAACGAAAACTGAAGGGGCTGATGGTATGAAAGACCAGAATATCGATTTTTCCATGGTGCTTGCCTCAGCCGTTCACGATATGAAGAACTCGCTTGGCATGCTCCTTAATTCCCTCGACGAGCTTCGCAGCGAGCACGAGGAAAGCCTCGGGGAATCTTCCCGCTTCAATACCTTGCAGTACGAAGCCGAACGGATGCACAACGATCTGGTGCAACTCCTTGGTATCTACCGGCTTGGCGAGAACAACCTCTCGGCACACATTGAGGAGCACTTTGTGCCGGATTTCCTCTCGGAACACCTGGCCAGACACAACCCTCTTCTGCAAGGGCTCGGCATTGATGTTTCCGTGGACGCTGAGGACATAAACGGCTTTTTCGACGAGGATCTGTTGACCGGTGTACTCAATAACACCATCAACAATGCCATCCGCTATACCCGCAGCAGAATCCGGCTTACCGCTGGTGAGAGAGACGGTTATCTGGTGATCGGTGTTGAAGACGATGGCAAGGGCTATCCCGACAGCATGCAGCACACGGGAACACTCAACTTCAAATCCCTTGATTTCAAGAGTGGCAGTACCAGCCTCGGGCTGTTCTTCGCCTCATCCGTTGCCAGACTGCACAGTGAGGGAAAGCGAAGTGGGTCGATAAAACTCCACAACGGTGGAAGCCTCGGTGGTGGTGTGTTTGAGATCTGGCTGCCCTGATCCAGGTCTTTTCTGAAGGCAATAAAAAACCCCAGCAT
>NZ_DDOI01000131.1:0-6922 GCF_002341575.1 Marinobacter sp. UBA2498
TGAGCCGGGCTTTCAGTTCATCAAACTCAAACGGTTTGGGAAGGTAATCGTCGGCACCCGCGTTCAACCCTTCTACTCTCTCAGTCCAGTTGGAGCGTGCGGTCAGAATAAGGATGGCCTCTTTTTTCCCGTTTTTTCTCCATCTTTGCATTAAAGACAGTCCATTTTCATCGGGCAGTCCGATATCGAGAATAACGGCCTGGTAGGAGCTTGTTTCAATCAACGAGTCTGCTTCTTTGCCGGTTTTGGCGACATCGACTGTGTAGTGCGCCTGCGCAAGCCAGTCCGATATTTTTTTGGCAAGTACAGCATTGTCTTCAACAATCAGAATTTTCATTTGTAAGCGCCGTTTTTCGTGGTGGGAAAGTTTCGCCAGTCTGCCATGGATTGTACCAGTAACGGCAACTCCCCAGAAAAACAGCAACCCGTTAAAAATGGGGGGTTACCGGTCGACTTTTCAGTTTGATTTCAGTTGCACCGGGTAGCATCAATAATCGAGTCACGAACGCAAGAAGCTGTATATACATGGTTTTAGGAGCAACCTATGAGCGATAGACATTTCTATGCAGGTGTGTCCAGGCGGCGCTTTATCCAAGGAGCTGCCACGATGGGACTTCTTGCCGGTTTCGACAGCTTGTTGCCGGCCTATGCTAGAGGACAACTGGACAACACGAACGCATTTCACACCGTGCGTAATGGCGCTGACATCTACGACCTGACCGTCGCGAGAACACCTCTCAAGATAGGGGGCACAGTCTCGGAACAGCCCATCACCATCAACGGCACTCTGCCAGCGCCTCTGGTGCGCCTCAAACAGGGGCGCGAGGCAATCTTGCGTGTCACCAATACGCTACCGGAGGCAACATCCATTCACTGGCACGGTCTGATTCTGCCGTACCAGATGGATGGCGTTCCTGGCGTCAGCTTTCCCGGCATCATGCCCGGCGAAACGTTTGAGTACCGTTTTCCGGTCGAACAGCATGGCACCTACTGGTACCACAGCCACTCTGGCCTTCAGGAACAGCTAGGCCACTATGGGCCGATTATCATTGATCCTGCCGAGCCCGAATCGGTGGCCTATGATCGCGAATACGTTGTGGTTCTATCTGACTGGACCTTTGACTCTCCCGAGGACGTATTCCGCAACCTGAAAGTGGCAGAGGGCTACTATAACTACAACCAGCGCACCGTTAGCGACTTCTTCAAGGATGTTGAAACCATGGGCTGGGATGCTGCGTGGAGCAAAGCCGGCATGTGGGGCAGAATGCGAATGAGCCCCCGGGATATTCTGGATGTAACCGCTTCTGAATATACCTACCTGATGAACGGATCGCCTTCTGCCAGTAACTGGACCGGGCTGTTCCGTCCCGGCGAGAAAATTCGCCTGAGATTCATCAATGCCTCGGCGATGACCTACTTTGATGTCCGTGTCCCGGGCCTCCCGATGACGGTTATTTCCGCTGACGGCCAACCAGTGCAACCCGTTGAAACGGATGAATTCCGCATTGGCGTGGCGGAAACCTACGACGTGATTGTACAGCCAACCGACACGGCTCACACCGTGTTTGCCCAGTCACAGGATCGGTCGGGGTATGTGCGCGGAACGTTAGCCACCCGCAAGGGAATGGAGGCGCCAGTACCGCCCATGTATCCGCGAACCGAGCGCGGTATGGCCGCCATGGGCATGGGCGCGATGAGCATGGGCGCCATGGGCAAGGACGGCGATATGAACATGGACAGCGGCATGGACATGGGTGGCAAGATGGAAATGATGTCAGGCAGCAACGACAAAGCCCATGGCCAAATGATGATGAATGGCGCCGACTCGGGAATGAACAAGATGAGCTCGGACAAAGCAACGATGAATGAGGTCCCGACGGCGGGTCGGCCGATATCCCATGGCCCTGATAATCACGGTCCCGGGGCGGCCATGGTGGCTTCCAGCCCGCAATCGCGTCTGGATGACCCTGGTGTAGGCTTTGAAACAGCCAACCATCGGGTGCTGACTTATTCCCAGTTGCAGAGCATTGAGGGCTGGCCCGACAAGCGCCCGGCCGAACGCGAGGTGGAACTGCACCTTACCGGCAATATGGAACGTTACATGTGGTCGTTCGACGGCAAAAAGTTCTCTGAAGTCGATGGCCCGGTCAAGTTCTACCATGGCGAGCGCCTGCGATTGATCCTCGTCAACGACTCGATGATGGATCACCCCATTCACCTGCATGGCATGTGGATGGAACTGGAAACCGGTGCAGGTGAATATCGTCCACGCAAACACACGATTTCCGTCAAACCCGGCGAGCGTGTATCCGCGCTGATCACAGCGGATGCACCGGGTGACTGGGCTTTCCATTGCCACCTTCTGTACCACATGGACGCAGGCATGTTTCGTGTCGTGTCGGTCGTTTAACGGGATAGGGGATGAACATTATGATGAATCGCATCAAGTGGGTTGTGGGTGCCTCAGCCTTAACGCTTGCCTCGGGAGCCGGCGCCGCCGGTACTGGCGTTCAGGCCGAACCGGACTGGACGCTGCCGATACACGACAACCAGGTGTTTGGCCAGGTTCTGTTTGACCGGATGGAATACCAGCGTGACGGCGACAACGAATTGGCCCTGTGGGACGCCCAGGCCTGGATTGGTAAAGATCGCAATCGGCTCTGGGTCGAAACGGAAGGTGAGACTGATCTATCCAGCGACAGCGGCGACATCGAAAATTTTGATGTGCAGTACAGCTATCGCTTCGATCGCTTCTGGGATATACAGACAGGATTGGGTGCCCAGACAACGTTTGGCCCCAGCCCTAATAAGGAGCGCTATTCGGCCATTGTTGGATTGCAGGGACTTGCCCCCTACTGGTTTGAGGTAGACACAAATCTCCGAGTCACCGACGACGGTGACGTGTCATACGATCTTGAAGCCGAGTACGACTGGCTGCTGACCCAAAGGCTCATTTTGCAGGGCCGCGGCGAAACGCTCGTTGCCTTCAGCGATGTTGAGGAGTGGGGCGTCGGTAGTGGCATCAATAATGTGGGCCTGGGGCTCCGTCTGAGATACCACTTTTCGAGGGAGTTTGCGCCCTACGTGGGTGTTTCTTACACCCGCTTTCTGGGCAACACAGAGGACCTTCGTGAGCGCGAGGGGGAAGACGTCGAGTCCTCCAGCTTCGTGGCGGGCGTCCGGTGGTGGTTTTAGTACGATAATGCCCAGTAGAAAAGGCTGGCCCCTTTGCGTGGGTCAGCTAGTGTCCTCATTTGGAGGATTTCGTCAAAATCATTGCCGACCTTCCGCATGTTCGGCTCAATGACAAACGGCCGGACTAAGGCCCGGCCGTTGTATCAGATCATGAAATTACACGTTGATCAGTAACTGATATTGACCATAGCTACGACCTTATAGGTATCCTCCGGGTCATCTCCGTAGAAGTCCCCCATGAAACCGTAAGAGCCGCGGAGGCTGATGTCATACACGCCGGCAAACTTTTTACCAAGCTGAGCAGCGACTTCAGTACCAAGGGTTGAGCCGTTGGCCTGAGCTGCGCTATCGGGCGCGTCGTCGGCAACGCGGAAGTAACCGGTGCCGTACTTCAGGTAGTAGTCGTTGGAAAGTTCCTGATCACCCGAGACCATCAGCCCCATCAGACCATACCCTTGGTAAGCCGCATCCTTAACTGACCTAGCACCCTGACTACCATTGTTGTAGTAGACGTCTGTTCCGAAGATTTGCAGATTGCTGCTATTCAGCTCCCAGCCTGACTGGTTTGCCGCGAAGCGATCTGCACCATTGCTGCTGTCATCAGCCGGAATGTAGATGCCGTGAATCTTGAGGCTTGCGTTGCCCCAATGCCTCTGGGCATACAGATTCAACATGTACGTGTCGCCATCTGTTGCGTCAGAGTCACGCCCGGACGACTTTTTGTAAAGTACCGAGCCGCTATAGGACATTTTGTTATAGGTAAAATCGGCGTAGGCACCGAAATAGTTGTCATCCGTTCGAGCCGCCGTACCATTCAGAGCAGCCTGACTGCTGTTGCTGATCTGAGCTCCGGTAAGGCCGTAGTGGAAAACCTCGCTGGGATGAAGTTCGGCACTCAACATGTAGAAGTCCACGTCGTCCGCAGAATCTCTATCGTTTTCTTCCCACTTGAACCAGCCACCTGTCAGCGTGGCCATACCAACATTGCCCGCAAAGGAGATGCCGTTCATATCGTCATTGGTGACGAAGCTCTCGTATTTACCGAAACCATATCCCTGGATACCGGCTCGCACCTTCCAGTCGCTGTTTGGCACCTTCAGTTCAGCGTAGGCATTTTTTGTTTCAACGCCAACGCCATCGGCGCTGAGTTTGCCGCAATTGTCACCCTGGCAGCTTCCCTTCTCACCCCAGGGAGAATCGAACTCACCGTACCAAACCAGGCTCACGTTATCGTTGAGGTCGCCGGTGATCTTTGCACGCAGGCGCTGGTCAACAAAGGCATTGCTGCTATCACTGGGCGCGCCAAACTCTTCTCCACGCGCGGCCAGATTTTGTGTTTCTGAGGTCGCCTGCAGGCGGTAATAACCGTTCACCGTGAAGGGGGAATCGCCTTTCTTGAGCTCTTCCACTTTAGCCGTCAGTTGATTTATTTCAACCTTCAGGTCTTCTACGGTTGGTGACGCACGCCCGACCGGCTCCGCGGCCAACGCCGGTGTTGCTACTAAAGCTATCGCCAGCGGAGCGCTTATTGATTTGAAGATTTTGCTCACCTGAAACTCCTTATTTTAATTTTCATATCGACAACGATTTATTGCCTCAATATGGATGTGCCAGTTAAACGGCACTTAATCTTGACGCACAAAGCTTGTAGTGGTCAACTGAAACGAACCTGAATTTTCAGCTAAATTTCATTTTCCCGATTTTCGTACTGACATCCCCACCCGTCAGACTGTCAGACCTGACGACGCATCAAAGAGGCTATTTCGCCCCCAGCGCCCATTCTTGGAGAGGTGCTATGATTGCTCACTATTGAAAGGCATACTGGGCGCCAAGCATGCAATCCGACCATTTGGCGCATGAAATCGAGATGGCCGCAATGAACCGACGAGTTATCTCCTTGCTGCTGCCGTTGTTTTTGGGTGGACCGGTTCTGGCCATTTCCGAAATATCGGGTGGTCAGGAGGGCGCTGCGATGAAGGGTTGCGATTTCAACTTCGGCTGCCTGAAGTTATTAGATTGGCTGGATAGATTATGCATTGTTCACGTCGACCATCACGTAGAGGCTGGTTCCTGTTTTTTTTAATCTGGTCTGTCAGCTTTTTGCTGCATTTTTTTTGGGAAATGATCCAGGTGCCTTTCTTTACAGGGATGATGGAGGCGTCCCATGGTGCGGTCGTCTGGCTGTGCACGCGGGCGGCAATCGGCGATGCCAATATTGCACTATTTGCCTATGGCGTCGCCGCAGCGGCAACTAAAGATGGCTTTTGGATACAGGGGCGGTGGCGCCGCCATGCTTTAGGAGCGTATTTTGCTACCGGTCTGCTTATAACCATAGTCTTTGAAGCCTGGGCCACAGGCGCAGGCCAGCGCTGGAGCTACAATGATTCTATGCCCCTGTTTCCCTTCCTTGGCACAGGTATCGCCCCTCTAGCGCAGTGGATTATCGTTCCAACAGTCTCGCTCTTTGGTTTGCGTTGGCTCTACAGAGGCTGGCTTGATCTCAGACGTCAGGGCCGCGATCACCCCCAGCAATGAATGCCGGAGCCCCGGGCATCATATAAACCGCCCTACAGACAACTGCACATCCACACCAATCACGAGTGTGGCGGTCAGCGACACTACACTATTGATGATTGCCACCATTGCCAGACTTAGACAAGTACGATCACAATAATACGATGTTCCACTGTGACTGATCGACTCATCCATCACTCAACTCCGAAGTCCTTGCGAACGGTTGGCATTACGTATGCCACTCCCGGCCATGCCGGCACCAGACACAGCCGCAGTCGACGTGATTGCAGCTTATATCCCGTCGCTGGCTCCGCAAATGCAAACCCGCCAACGGCGCCAGCAGACGCCTGGCAAGTGTGGGCCGGTAGAGACGGCGCAAAAACTCGCGCGCATCCAGATGGTTTTCCTGGCGGCGCATGCACCAGCGATAACCGCGGTTACCCAGCAGCCCATAAAACGCGCGGTTCACCAACGCCGCCGCCATCGGACGCTCCAGGGATTCTCGCCAAAGCCGGTTGTAGTCGTCACCATGCAGCAGACTGCGTGCGGCCAGCACGCCGGAGGTGATGGCCGCGCGCATCCCGAAGCCCCACAGCGTATCCTGGAAACCGGCCTGCTCACCCGCTACCGGGTGCACCCCGGACAATGCGGTTACAGGGATGCGGAAGTTCCCAACACCGCCGTGCGGCTGAGGATTCATCATCTCCATGCCGGCCAGCCTCTGAAACGCACTGACAGTTCGCTCCACATACTTTGCTTCATCCCTGAAACCAGTAAACATGCAACTCTTTACCGTTCCCTTGCCTCCCATTACCAAAAGGTAGGCATACCCTTTAGGGGCAAGGTTGTTATCACAAATTGCCCAGAAACCGTCCGGCATGGATGTATCGAAATGATAGCCGACCGCAATGGCATCGGCGGCCTTTGGGCCAGTCGCCAGGATGGCCGGGCCCCGGGCATGCCGCAGCCGGCTTTTGAAATGCACCTGCACGCCCAGTTCCCTGGCCTGTCTCAGCAACGCCGTGTCCAATGTGTCTGGCCCGGAGCCACGCTCCACCAGGTAGAACAGCGGCTCAATGCTCTCAATGGCGTACGGGGAATCCCAGGCATCAAAGGCGGTACCCCGGCGGCATGGAACTCGCTTGAAGTCGGTGGTGATTCCGAGTTCCTGCAACACCGCCAGGGCATCCTGCTGCGTGCTCCAGTTCTCCAG
>NZ_DDOI01000131.1:7004-15753 GCF_002341575.1 Marinobacter sp. UBA2498
CAGTTCTCCAGCCCCTGCAGGTCCCGTTTGAAGCGGGAACCCACCTCGGCCCGGGCCTCATGCACGATGACTGATCGCCCCGCCCGCGCCAGTGTGATGGCGGCCGCCAGCCCGGCCGGTCCGGCGCCGGCAATCTCGACCGCGCCATTTCTGTTGTCTGACATCATGGCTCCGATACCAGTCCCAGCCTCGTTGACGCCCATCATGTCCGCACCCGCCTTCCCCTCACCTTGCCACAAAGACATAAAACACAGCGATACCCGATCACTGGGCCTCCTTGAAGTCACGGATGTGCAGCAGGTCTTCCACCGGCAGCACGGCTATGATTCCATCGCTGGCAAGCCCCTTGTGCACCGTCCGGGCAATGAGGTCAACGATCTCGTCTGCCTGCTCGGCTTCCGTGAATATCTCCACGCGAACGGAATCGGCCATGGTGTCCTTGGCATAGTAGTTTTTATATCGGCCACGGCCATGGGTTTTAGACACAGTCATACCGGAAAAACCAGCCGCGATCAGCGCATCCTCTACTTTCTTCAAGTCCAGACTGGAGAAGATCGCAGTCACTTTGCAAAACTTCGTATTCATTTCGCCTCCTCGTCAGTGAGCTGAAGAAGGATCGCTCCGGTTCTTCGGCTTGAAAAGACAGTTAATCACCCACAACTGAACTGACACTGAAAATAGGGAACAATCTGAAACCAGCCGGGGCTATACTGATTTAAGTCAAAGAAGCCTGGCCGCCCAGGCGAGACCCGCCACCCAGTCAATAAACGGCACCGGGTAAATACCCAGCAGCAGTATTGAGACGGCAACAATCAGAAGGGCGAGCTTCTCTACCCGACCCCGGCCGGCATCCGCCACCGCCTGCTGCATACCCGGTTCGCGCAGATACAGGGTGATGATCACCCTCAGGTAGTAGAACAGCCCGATAACGCTGCCGATAACGATCCCTCCAACAAGCCACCACCGGCTGCCTTCCACACCCAGGGCGATGATATAGAATTTACCGAAGAATCCGGCGGTCAGCGGAATGCCGGCCAGGGACAACATGCTCAGAGTCAATAATGCTGCCAGCCAGGGGCTGTGCCAGAACAGTCCCCTGTAATGGTGCAACCCGGAGGCATCCTCGCCACTGCCAGTGCCGGAGACATGCATAATCACGCCAAACGCCCCCATGGTGGCCACAATATAGGTGAACAGGTAAACCCCGGTGGTTTCCAACGCCAGGGGGCCACCTACTATAACGGCCACCAGCAGGTAGCCCATATGGGCGATGGAAGAGTAGCCCAGCAGGCGCTTCAGGTCAGGCTGGAACAGGGCCAGCAGGTTGCCACCGAACATGCTGAGAAGAGCCAGCAGGCTGATCAGGCCAAGGAGCCATCCACTGCCGAAGACCGGGGCCACCAGTACCAGCCGCAGTAATACCAGAAACACCGCCAGTTTGCTCACCGTGGCCAGCACAGTGGTCGCCGGCGCCAGACCTCCCTGGTATACGTCCGGTGTCCACTGGTGAAACGGTATGATGGACAACTTGAACCCCAGCCCCACCAGTAACAGTGCGGCGCCGCCCAGAATCCAGGGGTCCGGACTGCCAGCAACCCCCGCGGCGAGTGCCGTCAGCTCAAGGTGGCCGGTGCGGGCATAGATCAACGCCATGCCAAACAGCAGAAAGGCGGTGGCGGCGGCGGACAATATGAGGTATTTGATCCCCGCCTCCAGGGACCGTTCTGTCCGGAAACTGTACGCCACCATGCCGTACAAAGGCATCGACAGCAATTCAAGGCTGATGAACAGGGTGGCCAGGTGGTTGCTGGCCACAAGGCCCAGGGCACCCGTTACCGCGCAAAGCAACAGCAGGTAAAACTCTTCCCGCGGCCCCCTGTAGCCGGCCAGGTAACCATGGCTCATGGCGGCGATAAACAGGCCGCTCACCAACACCAGCGCGCTGCCCAAGAGGGCAAGGCCGTCAAAGATCATCAGCGGCGGCGAAGAGGGCGCGGCCGAGGCCAGCGGCAGGCTCGCCAGGGCCAGGGCCAGACCGCTGACAGTGACCGCCGCGGTACCACCGTGGTGGCGTCGCCAGGCGACGCCCAGCATTACCAGTACGGCTGTCGAGGCGACAATAAGCAGGGGCAGCAGCCCCACAAGATCGATCAGGGTCAGCATCAGTTCATCCCTCCTGCCCGGACCGGGCCCGCCATGAACAGGTCCGCCACCGGCCGGACCATTGACGCCGTGGTATCAAGCAGGGGTTGCGGATTCAGGCCCACTGCCAGGGTGAGTCCGATCAAGGCCAACATCATGCCGTACTCCCGCACATCCGGACCCGCGAGCAGGCCCGGTTGTTGTTCGCGACCGAAATGCACCCGCTGCATCATCAGCAGTGAATAGATCGCGCCAAGCACCAGCCCGGCGCTGGCGATGACCACCACCACCGGAGCGCTGCGGAAGGTACCGAACAGTACCATGAACTCGCCAAGGAAATTGGCCGTGGCGGGCATCCCCAGAGAGGCCGCCAGGAAAAACAAGGTCACGCCGGGCAACACCGGTATTCGGCCCCAGAGCCCGCCCATGCGACGCATATCCCGGGTATGAATGCGTTCAAAGAGCTGGCCACTGAGAATGAACAGAGCGGCACTGGAGAACGCATGGGCCACCATGAGTACGATTGCGCCCTGGATCGCCAGTTCGGATCCGGAATAAACGGCAATCAGCACGAACCCCATATGGGATATGCTGGCATAGGCAATCAGCCGCTTGATATCCTGCTGGCCGCAGGCCAGGACCGCGCCGTAAATAATACCCACGACCCCCAGCGCCATGGCCACCGGCGCAAAGGCCTGGGACTGTTCCGGAAACAGCGGAATCGCAAAGCGCAGCATGCCGTAGGCGGCGGTTTTCAGCAGAATGCCCGCAAGGTCCACGCTGCCGGCAGTGGGCGCCTGGGCGTGCGCATCCGGCAGCCAGCCATGAAAAGGCACGACAGGCAGCTTCACCGCAAAGGCAATAAAAAACCCGAGCATAATCCAGAAGGACAGATTGTCGGGCACGTCGGCATTCAACAGTGCGTCATAGCTGAAGGTTATCTCGCCGGAGCTGGTGTAATGCACGAACACCAGCGCAAGGATCGCCACCAGCATCAGCAGGCCGCTGGCCTGGGTGTAGATGAAGAAGCGGGTGGCGGCACGAATCCGGGTTTGCCCCGGGGAGCCGCTGTGCCCCCAGAGGGCAATCAGAAAATACATGGGTACCAGCATCACTTCCCAGAACAGGAAGAACAGGAGCAGGTCCAGCGCCAGAAACACACCCACCACGCCGCCCAGAACAAACAGCAGATTCAGATGAAAAAAGCCCACCCGCTCGACAATCTCTTTCCATGAGCAAAGTACCGCCAAGGCACCGAGAAAGCCGGTCAGCGCAATCAGGATCAGCGACAAGCCGTCCAGAGCCAGATGAATCTCGATGCCAAAACGAGGAATCCAGGGGACTCGCCACTCCAGCAGCCACGGTCTCTCGCCGGTGCCATAGGCGCTGAAATCACCGCCTGCCCAAAGCACGACGCTGACCGCCAGCACGAACAGCATGGTGGCCAGGGCAATCCAGCGCGGCGCCTGTTCGCCCCAACGCTCCGAGTGCCAGCACAGCATGCCACCGAGGAAGGGAATCAGAATCAGCCAGAACAGAATCATGCGCCACCTCCCTGAGTCATTACCAGGCCAACCAGTATCACCGTGGCACCGAATACCATCACTTTGGCGTAAGTCCGCAGCTGGCCGTCCTGGGACCGCACCAGGCCCGCATTGCACAGGCGGGCAATCACGGCCGGCAGGTTCATCCCCAGGTTAATAAAGTCGAAACGCAGCACGCGTACCAGGGTCTGCCAGGGCCGGACCAGTGTCCGGTCGAACAGGGCATCGAAGCCCCAGGCCCGGTTGAACAGAATCCAGAGCCGCGCCCCCAGGCCCCGACCGACCTTTGCGTCAAGCCACCGGCGCCGCGCCAGGAACAGCCAGCCAGCCAGAGCCAGGCCAGCAAGCACCGCTCCGGTCGCCAGGAACTGAAACAGGGTGTGGCCGGCGTTCGTGGCATCATCGGGGGGCGGCGGGAACACCACCTCAAGCCCCGGGTACAGCCAGGCACCAACGAAGGTGGAAAGCACGGCCAGGATTGCCAAAGGCAGGTGATGCCTGAGGGGACTGGTGCCCGGCCGGGGATGGCGTGCATGATCACTGCGGGGCTGGCCATGAAAAATGCCCAGGATCAGCCGCACCGTGTACAGGCCGGTTAGCACGGCTCCGGTCAGACCCGCCGCGAACAGTCCGTAGTGGCCCGAGGCCATGGCCTGCCAGAGAATCTCGTCCTTGCTGAAGAAGCCCGCGGTTACCAGCGGCAATGCCACCAGCGACGCGCCCCCCGCCAGGAAACCGGCATAGGCGACCGGCAGTTTGCGCCAGAGCCCACCCAGCCGGCTCAGATCCTGTTCATGGTGGCAACTGATGATAACGGCCCCGGCTGAAAGGAACAGCAATGCCTTGAAGAAGGCGTGGGTCATCAGGTGAAAAATGGCCGCGTCAAACGCCCCGACCCCCAGCGCCAGGAACATGTAGCCGATCTGGCTCATGGTGGAATAGGCCAGCACCCGCTTGATGTCGGTCTGGGCCAGGGCCGCGAAGGCCGCCAGCAACAGCGACAGGGCTCCGATGATGCCCACCAGCCACATCACATCCGGTGCCAGCAGGAACAGCCCGTTCAGGCGTGCAATCAGATAAACGCCGGCGGTCACCATGGTGGCCGCGTGGATCAGGGCCGACACCGGAGTGGGGCCTGCCATGGCATCCGGCAGCCAGGTGTGCAGCGGCACCTGTGCAGACTTGCCCAGGGCACCGCCAAGGACCAGCAAGGCCGCAAGATTGGCAGTGACACTCCCCTCGGCCCAGACCCGTGGTGCCTGCTCCAGCACCAATCCGATATCGAGGGTGCCGAGTTCCACGAAGATCAGGAACAGCCCCAGGGCAAGGAATACGTCACCTGTGCGGGTCACGATAAACGCCTTGAACGCCGCCCGCCCATTAGCTTCGTTCTGATAGTAGTAGCCGATAAGGCCGTAGCTGCAAAGGCCAACGCCTTCCCAACCGAGAAACAGCAACAGCAGGTTATCGGCCAGCACCAGCACCAGCATGCTGAACACAAACAGGTTCATCCAGGCATAGAAGCGGGTTATACCGGCCTCGCCCACCATGTACCAGACAGCGAACAGGTGAATCAGGAAACCCACGCCGGTGATGATCGACATCATGACCAGCGAGAGACGATCAACCACCACGCCCATGGTCGGCTGGAACTCGCCCACGGAAACCCAGGTCCAGAGCGTGAACCCCTGGCTGTCGCCGGAGAAGGTCAGCAGCGCCCAGGCGGTGGCCAGCGCGGCCAGCCCCACGCTGCCCACGCCAATGGCCGCGCTGGCCCGCGGTCCCAGCCGCCCGCCGGAAAAGCCGAGAACAATGGCACCGGCCAGAGGTAACAGAAATGACAGTAAAGTCGCAGCCATCATCATCCACGCATCCTGCTGACTTCGTGCAGCTCAAGTGAACGGAAACGCTGGTAAAGCTGTATCATCAGCGCCAGGCCGACGCTGGCCTCGGCTGCCGCCAGGGTGATGACCAGCAGGAACATGGCCTGCCCGTCCGGCTGGTTCCAGGCGGTGCTGCCCACCACAAAGGCCAGCGCGGCGGCATTGAGCATGACTTCCAGGCTCATGAGAACGAACAGCATACTGCGCCTCAGCATCAACCCGGCCAACCCCAGGCTGAACAGAATAACGGCCAGGATCAGGCCATGCTCCATCGGGATACCAGTCATCGGGTGCCTCCACGGTTGCGATTGCCCCGGGGTTTGTTGCGCCGGCCCACGTGGGACGCCGTCACCAGCGCCGCCAGCAGCAGAATGGCGGCCAGCTCCACCACTATCAGCCATGGGCCGAACAGGGTGAGGCCGATGTCCCGGGCGGTTATCAGCTCACCGTCAATGGTCATGCCTGCCTGCCCGTCGCTGATCAGCGCCACCAGCGCCACCAGCAACACCAGAGCCAGCAGCGACGGCCCGAGCCAGTAGCCCGGACGTAGCCACAGGGGATCCCGCTTGGCCTCCGGACGCAGGTTGAGCATCATCACCACGAACACGAACAGCACCATTATGGCGCCGGCATAGACGATAATCTCGAGAGCACCGGCAAAGGGCGCACCCAGGGCGAAGAACACCAGGGCGACGGCAATCAGCGAAACAATCAGGTACACCACCGCATGCACCGGACTGGAGCCGCTGATAAGACCGACCGTGGCCAGCACCGCCACCAGGCCGCTAAGGTAGAATCCCAGTTCCATCAGTAGTTCCTTTTTTGGTCAGGGTAAAAGCGTACGGACATCCTCCGGGACCTCCTCGTTCTGTGCCTCACCTTTATCCTTGCCGGCGATAGCCATGCCGGCAACCTTGTAAAAGTGGTAGTCGTGGTCCTTGCCGGGGCCGTTGATCAGCAGATCTTCCTTCTCGTACACCAACTGCTGACGCTGGTACTCGCCCATCTCGAAATCCGGTGTCAACTGGATGGCGGAGGTGGGGCAGGCCTCTTCACACATGCCGCAGAAAATGCAACGGGAAAAGTTGATGCGGAAGAACTCCGGATACCAGCGGCCGTCGTCTTTTTCACCTTTCTGCAGGGAAATACAATCCACCGGGCAGGCCACCGCGCAAAGGTTGCACGCCACGCATCGTTCTTCGCCGTCCGGATCCCGGGTGAGTATGATGCGGCCCCGGTACCGGGGAGGCAGATAAACCTCCTCTTCCGGATAGTTCACGGTTTCCCGCTTGCGGAAGCCGTGCATGAATACCATCCACATGGTACGCAACAGCGACCAACTGGCCGGTATCAGCCATAACACCGACAACACCTTGTTTTTTCCCATCTTTCCTCCCTATGAACCGGTCAGTAGCAGCACCGCCCCGGTAGCCAGCAGATTGACCAGGGTCAGCGGCAGACACACCCGCCAGCCAAAGCTCATCACCCGGTCATACCTGGGCCGTGGCAGCGATGCCCGGAGCAGGATAAACAGCATCAGGAAGAAGCTGGTCTTGAGGGCAAACCACACAATGGGTGGCAGCCAGGGGCCCTGCCAGCCGCCGAAAAACAATGTCACGATCAGCGCGGAAACCAGCACCATGCCCACGTATTCGCCAATGAAAAACATGCCGAACTTCATACCGGAGTACTCGACATGGTAACCATCCGCCAGTTCCTGTTCCGCCTCCGGCTGGTCGAAAGGGTGGCGGTGTGTCACCGCGATGCCGGCGATCAGAAATGTGACGAAACCCAGGAACTGGGGAATCACGAACCACAGGCCTTCCTGGGCCGCGACGATGTCGCGCAGGTTGAAGGAGCCGGCCATGGCCACCACACCCATGAGCGACAGCCCCATGAACACTTCGTAGGACAGGGTCTGGGCCGAGGCTCGCAACGCGCCGAGCAAGGCATACTTATTGCCACTGGCCCAGCCACCGATTAACACCGCGTAGACGTTGATGCCGGCCAGCGCGAGGAAGAACAGCAGCCCGATGTGCATGTCCGCCACCCCCCACCCCGGTGTTATGGGGATAATAACGAAAGACAGCAGCAGGGAAGCGAAGGCAAGGTTGGGTGCCAGCATAAACAGGGCGCGGCTGGCAAAGGGCGGAGTCCAGTCTTCCTTGAAAAAGATCTTCAGCATATCGGCAATCAGTTGAAGAGTGCCGAATGGCCCTACCCGGTTGGGACCATAACGATCCTGCCAGAGGCCCAGCAGCCGACGTTCGACCACGGTCAGTGCCGCTCCCACCACGACCACGGCAAGCAGGATCACCAGCGCCTGGAACATGGCCCAGAGAGTGGCTGCCAGTTGTGGAGTCCACCAGCTCATGACTCACCTCCCGTGGGTTTTCCTAAAGTGAGTGTCGCGCCCTGCCCCAGGCCGGGCAACAATCCCGCGGGCAGGCCAGCCCAGCCGGGGGGCCAGTTTTCCTGCTCCGATACCGTAATGTCCGGACCGCCAAACAGCATCAGGCTGTCGCCCTCACGCACACCAAGCAGCGTCAGGCTGTCGCCGTCGCGCACGCCCAGCGCCTCGGCATCCGGGCGGGCCAGGATGACCACCGGCGCGGTCATCCGCTGCCGGACAGGTTCAGCCCGGGCAGACGTTTCCTCGCCCCCGAACACCCGTGGCAACACCAGCGCCCGCAGCCCGCTGCTGTCAGTGGCGCCGTCATCAAAGACCGGGTCGGGGTATTCGCGATGGCCGGGCTGAGGCCGAATCAATCTTATGCCCGGGTCCCCTCCGCGCAGGTGACCGCCCACTTCATCGGTGAACTTGTTCCACGCCTGCGGGGAATTCCAGCCCGGCGCCCAGGCGAAAGGTATCTGCTGCCGGGGCCGGTCAAATCCGCTGTAGCCTTCCATGGAGTAAGCGAAGGGTGTATCGGTATCCTGTGGCGGGCGGGGTTCATTTACATCGAGGTTGGCGCGCATGGCGGTGCGGCCGCTGTAACGCTGGGGCTCACGGGCCAGCCGCAGGCCCTCTATGCGATAATCGGGCCCGGGCGCGGCATCCACAATCCCGGCCAGGCCTGGATGGGCCCCGGCGCAGGCCCGGGTGGCCAGATCCAGGCTGATATCCCCGGGGGCTTCGCCCCGCAGCCCGGCGGCCAGGGTGTGTAACCAGCGCCAGCT
>NZ_DDOI01000131.1:15885-16165 GCF_002341575.1 Marinobacter sp. UBA2498
GTGTAACCAGCGCCAGCTCTCGTGAATTCGGGTCTCGGGGCGCAGGTAGGCCGGTTCGAACACCCGGAAGAAGCGCTGGGCCCGCCCTTCCAGATTTACCAGGGTTCCGCTCCCTTCCGCGAAACTGGCAGCAGGCAGGATGAAGTCCGCCCCCTCGGCGGTTCTCGTCCGCTGGTGGTCCAGCACCACGCGGGTGTTGGCACGGGCCAGGGCCTGCTCCACCTGGTCGGCGGGCAGGCGTTGATACAGGTCGTTCTCCAGCACCACCACCGCATCGGCC
>NZ_DDOI01000131.1:16251-25359 GCF_002341575.1 Marinobacter sp. UBA2498
CAGCACCACCACCGCATCGGCCCGGCCCTCACTCAACTCATCCAGCGCCCAGTCCAGTGTCTGCCCCCCCATGAGCGACAGCCCGGTGCTGTTGGCCTCCCGCCGGATCAACACCAGCCCACCCTGCGCTGCCCGCCTGGACAGGGCCCGGGCAACCGCACCGGCGGCTTCCAGGATGGCCTCGCTGGCGAGGGAGCCGCCGCTGACAACCAGCGGCCGCGCCGCTTTTAACAGGCTGACGGCGATTTCTCCGGCCCGCTCCTGGCTGGCCGGGTCGAGGCCGTCCACCGGGGGCGCCGCCGGGTCGATGGCATGAGCCACCGCGAAACCGAGCCGGGCGATATCATCCGGCGCCAGGGCATGGCGGGCGACAGCGACACTGTCCAGCTCGGTGGGCGCTGGCCAGACAATGTGCAGCGGGTGGTACCGGTCCTGCCCCAGGGTCTTGACGGCCTCGGCATTCCAGGCCGGCACGCCGATCTTTTCAGCCAGTTCTTCCCGCCGTGACAGCACAGCCTGACGCAGATTCAGCCCCAGGCGCGCGGCGCTCTGGACCGGGTCCTCGCCCAGCACCAGAATGGCATCGTGGCGTTCTATTTCCCGGGGTGTCGGGGTGGGCAGTCCCGACGTTTCCTGCAGCCGGTTCATTATGGCCAGGCACGCCTGCTCCCGGGACTCTATCCCGGTGGAAAAGTTTTCCGGCCCCACCATGGCCAATAGCTGGTGATTGCTTTCCAGACTGGCCCGGGGCGATCCGATGCCGATGATGCGCCGGGCCTGACGCAGGGCGCCGGTGATACGCTCCAGGGCCGGATCTACCCCCAGCGTCACGGCCTCCTGCCCCGGCCGTTCGGTCCATTCCGGAACCCGTGGCCGGTCGGCGCGGTTGACGTATCCGTAACCAAACCGGCCGCGGTCACAGAGGAAGTGGCTGTTAACCTCACCGTGGTAGCGGTTTTCGATGCGGCGAATCTCGCCGTAGCGTTCCCCGGGGCTGATGTTGCAACCGACCGCGCACTGGTGGCAGATGCCGGGGGCATACTGCAGGTCCCACTTTCGGGTGTAGTGATCGGAATGACTCTGGTCGGTGAACACCCCAGTGGGGCAGACTTCGGTGAGGTTGCCGGAGAACGGGCTTTCCAGTGTGCCTTCGGCGTATCGTCCGAAGTAGATGTTGTCCCGGGCACCAAAGGCGCCCAGATCGGTGCCACCGGCGTAGTCATTGTAAAAGCGCACGCACCGGTAGCAGGTAATGCAGCGGTTCATTTCGTGGGCGATGAACGGCCCCAGGTACTGGTTGCGGCGAGTGCGCTTGTTGAACCGGTAGCGGCGGCGGTCATGGCCGGTCATTACCGTCATGTCCTGCAGGTGGCAATGGCCGCCCTCCTCGCACACCGGGCAGTCGTGGGGGTGATTGATCATCAGCCACTCCACCACACTGGCCCGGAAAGCCCGGGCTTCCTCGTCATCGATATCGATTCGGGTCTGGTCCGCCGCCGGGGTCATACAGGACATGACCAGAACGCCCTTGTTGTCGTCCTTGTCCTTGTACTGGCGCACCGCGCACTGGCGACAGGCGCCGACACTTCCCATGGCCGGATGCCAGCAGAAATAGGGAATATCCAGGCCCAGTGACAGACAGGCCTGGAGCAGGTTGTGCGCCCCGTTGACCTCGTAGGTTTTTCCGTCCACGTGAATCGTCGCCATGCTTGCTTCTGCCTTCACCTAGAAAGTACGATCACTGTTTGTTGAAAGTGACTGTTGAAACTAACGGTTGTTTGCCGGCGCGTCCGCTGCGACCCGGTCCGGAACGCCCCGGGTGTCGCCGCTTACCTTGCCAATGCCCTGCTCAAACTCCTGCCGGAAGTGCCGCAGCGCTGTTTCCAGCGGCATGGCGGCGCCAGGGGCAAGGGCGCAGAAGGTCAGCCCCGGGCCACAGTCCGCCGCCAGCTTGTCGAGCAATTCGATGTCGCCGGCCTGCCCCTGTCCCTTTTCCAGGTCCCGGAGCAGTTTTACCACCCAGGGCAGACCATCACGGCACGGAGTGCACCAGCCGCAGGATTCCCGGGCGAAGAACTCCTCCAGGTTGCGCATCAGCGATACCATGCCCCGGTCCTCGGGGACCGCCATCATCAGGCCGGTGCCCAGCCGGCTGCCGACATTGGCGATAGAGTCAAAGTCCAGGGGCAGCTCCAGATGCTCCGGCAACAGGAAGCCGGTACTGGTGCCGCCGGGCAACCACGTCTTGAGCCGACGGCCTTGCTGCAGCCCCCCGGCCCGGTCGAGCAGCTCGGCCCCGGTGACGCCCATGGGCAGCTCCCAGAGGCCCGGCTCCGCAACCGGCCCCGACACGCCATAAAGCTTGGTGCCGCCGTCACCGGTACGGTTGCCGGACAGGTTCTGATACCAGTCAGCGCCATGGAGAATCACGGCGGGTATGTTGCACAGGGTCTCGACGTTGTTAACCACCGTGGGCCTGCCCCAGGCTCCGGACTGGCCGGGGAACGGCGGCTTGGCCCGGGGATTGGCGCGCTTCCCCTCCAGTGCATTGATCAGAGCCGTTTCCTCGCCGCAGATGTAGCGCCCCGCCCCGGTATGCACCGCGATGTCGAAATCGAACCCGCTGCCATCAATATCCGGCCCCAGCCAGCCGGCTTCGCGGGCCTCATCAATGGCCCGGTTCAGCACCCGGGCCGCCTCCACGTATTCACCCCGCAGAAAAATGTAGCCTTGCCGGGCGTTGTTGGCCCGGGCTCCGAGGATCATCCCCTCAATCAGCAGGTGGGGTTGCTGCTCCATCAGCAACCGGTCCTTGAAGGTGCCCGGTTCCATTTCATCCGCGTTGCAGATCAGGTAGCCCCGGGGCATGTCACCCCCCTGCAGCGTCAGGCTCCACTTGACGCCAGCGGAAAAACCGGCGCCGCCCCGGCCACGCACATTGGCGTCTTTCACCACGGTGATGATGCCCTGGGGGTCGCTCTCGGCCAATGCCCGGCGGACCGACTGATAACCATCCTTATCCAGATATTCGCCGAGCCAGACCACCTCGCCGTCGTCCCTCAGCCTCCAGGTCAGCGGATGGGTTTCGGGTTGACGCTCGGTACCGGATTGCCGTATCCGGCTGTGATAACGCAGCGGGTTGCCTTGACCTGAGGTGGATCCGCTCATTCGTAGCCCTCCAGCAGGTCGGACAGATCCTCCGGTGTGACCGGCCCGAAGGTTTCGCCGTCAATCATCAGCGCCGGGGCACCGTCACAGGCGCCGAGACAACACACGGGTAACAGGGTGAAGCGGCCATCGGCGGTGGTGGCGCCGTAGTCCACTCCCAGCTTCTCCACCAGGGCCTGTTTCAGCGTTTCATACCCGGTCAGGAAGCAGGAGCTGCTGTCGCAGACCAGGATCACATGGCGCCCTACCGGCTGACGGAAAATCAGGCTGTAAAAGGTAGCCACGCCGTCCACCGCGGCGAATCCCAGGCCCAGCAACCGCCCGATGGCCATGATGGCACCGTCGGGAACCCAGCCATGGCGGCGCTGGACGATTTTCAACGCCTCGATACAAGCGGCCTGGGGCTGCTCGTAGTGTTCCTTTTCCCGGAGAATCGCGGCTTCGTCGTCCGGGTGCAGTTCAAAACGGTCACTGCCGATCAGTTCGGTTGTGTGCGGGGTTGTTGCCATCATCAGCGATCCACGTCTGCCATTACGAAATCGATACTGCCCAGGTGGGCGATCATGTCCGGCACGAAGCCTCCGCGCATCAAGGACGGTATCTGCTGCAGGTGCGGAAAGCTCGGAGTCCGGATGCGGGTTCGGTAGCTCATGTTATTGCCGTCGCTGGTCAGGTAATAACTGTTTATGCCTTTGGTGGCCTCCACCATTTGCAGGGATTCGCCGGGTTTCAGAACCGGACCCCAGGACACCTGCAGAAAGTGCGTGATCAGCGTTTCGATGTGCTGCAACATCCGCTCCCTGGGTGGCGGGGTGGTCAACGGGTGGTCCGCCTTGTAGTCGCCCGCGGGCATGTGATCGACGCATTGCTGGATAATGCGCAGGCTCTGCCGCATTTCCTCAATACGCAGCTGGCCCCGGTCAAAAACGTCTCCGTGCTGCCCCAGAGGCACCTCGAAGTCGAAGTTCTCATAGCCGGAATAGGGCCGCTGTTTGCGCAGATCGAAGTTGCAGCCAGTGGCCCGCAGGTTGGGACCGGTCACGCCCCATTCCAGGGCCTCGGTGGTGGTGAAGGCAGCCACATGCCGGGTCCGCTCCCGCACCAGGGCGTTTTTCATCATGGCCAGCTCGTATTCCCGCAGCCGCGGCGGCATCCAGTCAAGGAACTCCTGCACCAGTTGCTGCCAGCCCACGGGCAGGTCCTGGGCAAGGCCGCCGATCCGGTACCAGGCCGGATGCATGCGAAAACCGGTGATGCCCTCAATCACCTTGTAGGCCCGCTGGCGGTCAGTGAAGCTGTAGAACACCGGCGACATGGCGCCCAGATCCTGCAGGTAGGTCCCCAGGAACAGCAAATGGCTGCTAATACGGAACATCTCCGCCATCATCACCCGGACCGTCTTGACCCGGTCGGGCACCTCGATACCCGCCAGTTTCTCAACCGCAAGGACATAGGGAAGGTTGTTCATTACGCCGCCGGTGTAGTCGATGCGGTCGGTATAGGGAATGAAGCTGTGCCAGGTCTGGCGCTCGGCCATTTTTTCCGCGCCCCGGTGGTGATAGCCAATATCCGGCACGCAGTCGATGATCTCCTCGCCGTCCAGTTGAAGCACGATCCGGAAGGCACCGTGGGCAGAGGGATGATTGGGGCCCAGATTGAGGAACATGAACTCGCTGCCATCCCGCTCACGCTGCATGCCCCAGGCTTCCGGTTCGAATTTCAGCGCCTCCTGCTCCGTCTGCTGCCCCTCCACTGTCAGGGTGTAGGGGTCGAATTCCGTGGCCCGCGCGGGATAGTCCTTGCGTAATGGGTGGCCATGCCAGGTGGGCGGCATAAGCAGCCGTTGCAGATGGGGATGGCCGGTTGCGGTAATGCCGAACAGATCCCAGATTTCCCGCTCATACCAGTTGGCATTGGCAAACACCCGGGTCACGCTTGGCAGGTTCGGGTCGCCACCGGTCAGCGCCACCTTGATGATCAGGTCTTCATTACGATCCACCGACAGCAGATGATAGAAGACCGTGAAATCCGCGGCTGGTAGCCCGTCACGGTGGGCACGGAGCCGCTCGTCCACGGCAGAGAGATCGTAAAGCATGGAAAAAGACGCCGGCGGCGCCTTCAGGTGGCGCAGTATCTCCACTATCCGCTCACGTCGCACCCACAGCACCGGAAGCCCGGTCAGGGTAGGCTGAACGTGCTCGATGTGTTCCCGGAATCCGTCCAGAAGCCCGAGGGCCCGGTCAATGCCGGACTGGGCCGGTGCATGCCTGTCGAGAGCGTCTGTGCTCATGATGCTGACTCATCTCCTGTCAAGGTTGGGCAAATCGGGAGGCGGCGCTCAGAGTTTGTCCGGAGTCCTCAGTTCGGTGGCCTCGATTCGCTGGCTCCGTTTCTGCTCCCGCTGGGACCCCATCTCGGCCTTATAAACCCCTTGATCCCCCACGACCCAGGACAGCGGCCGGCGCTCCTCCTGAATCGAGTCCTGCAACAACTGAAGTGCCTGCAGGAAGGCCTCGGGCCGCGGCGGACAGCCCGCTACATAGACATCCACGGGCAAGAACTTGTCAACCCCCTGAACCACCGAATAGATGTCGTACATACCGCCAGAGTTGGCGCAGGAGCCCATGGAAATGACCCACTTGGGTTCCAGCATCTGATCGTAGAGCTGCTGAATAACCGGAGCCATTTTGATGAAACAGGTACCCGCTATCACCATAAAGTCGGCCTGCCTCGGCGAGGCGCGGATCACCTCCGACCCGAAGCGCGCAATGTCATGGGGCGAGGTAAATGCGGTAGTCATTTCCACGTAGCAGCAGGACAGACCGAAGTTATAGGGCCACAAGGAGTTCTTGCGCCCCCAGTTCACCGCCGAATTGAGGACGTCACTCAGCTTGCCGGTGAATACGTTGCGTTCAAGCTGGCTTTTGACGTATTCCTCCGATGACTGCCGGCGCCCCAGCGGGTAACGGTCACTGGATTCCTGCTCTTCCTCGGCCCGTGTCAGTCTGTAAGGCATGGCTGGTCTCCATATAAAGGTTTGCTGACAGTGATCAAGGTCCGGGCAACGTCGCCCAGGGACTCAGTGGCTCAGCTCTCCCTGTATCCCTGAGAGCCCTCGGGAGCCCACTCCAAAGCCCCTGAGCGACTGTCGTAGAGCAGGCCGGCAAGCAATATCAGTATAAAAACCGCCGCGCCCCAGAACCCGCTCCAGCCCGTTTCCGGAATCACAACCGCCCAGGCAAACAGAAACACCGCCTCAATATCGAAGATCACAAAGAGCATCGCGACCAGATAAAACTTGACGGAAAACCGCTGGCGGGCGTCACCGACACCGACAATACCGGACTCAAACGGGATGGTTTTGCTGACGCCATGGCTGCGCCCGCCAAGCAGGCTGGAAACGCCTGCCATGAAGGCACATAAGCCGAGGGCAGCGATCACAAAAAAACCGGTTGCCCAGTAGTTGACCAGCAACTCATTGACCGTGTCCGACATACCCCCTCCTGTTCTGAATCATCACCCTATCCGCCCAGCCTGAAACGGAACTGAATCAGCAGAGCAATCGTTCTCAATTTTTGATCCCGATCAAATTCACAAGACTGTTTCCAGCCGGCCTCAGTCAGCAGAGCGCACTACTCACTGCCATAAATCAAGACCTGCAGGAAACAGCAACTCCGCGGGCATAATCGAGTAGAGCAAGGTATCTGAAGGCTTCATACTAGCGCTGCTTTGAAAGCAGGTACCGTACAGACTGTGTTGTCTACTAATATGGCTTCATCGCACCGATTGAGGCCTTCGTGCAGTAACCATTGCCAGCACGATTGCCAACATCGCCAGGGGAGGAATTAGGACGACGACCACGCTACCAGTCCCAAGAGAAAGAACTGGGCCGCCAGGCCGAGGATCAGCGTGGCAGCAAAGGTTGTCACTACCACCGTGCCAAGAGCTTTGCCCACCGGCGCGAATTCCGTCGCCGCCTGCTGGTACATGGGCACGACAATGCGCAGATATACCGCCAGTGAAAGTACACTGTTGGCAATTGCAACCACCGCCAGCCAGGTGAATTGGACATCAATGGCGGCGGCGAACAGCAGGAACTTCCCAACGAAGCCGGCAAGTGGCGGAATCCCGACCAGCGATAGCAGAAAGACCACCATTGCGATGCCAATAAGCGGTTGGGCGCGCCCCAATCCGTCAAAATCGTTCAGAGTCCGTCCGATATTGGCGGCAACGGCGAAAGCGCCCAGATTCATGGCCGCATAGGCGGCAGCAAACAGTATAATGGATGGCAGAGCAAGTTCACTGGCGCCGACTGCCAGGATACCCAGAAGGAAATAGCCGGATTGGGCAATCGACGAATAGGCCAGCAGCCGAACGACGTTATCCTGCACCAGCGCGGCCAGATAACCATAGGTCATGGTCAGAACAGCCAGCCCGGCGATGATGGCGGTCCAACCACTTTCCGGGGGTAGATCGCGAACCACCTGAGCGAGTGCGAACAGAGCACCGATCTTGGGCACCACTGACAGGTAGGCCGCTATTGACAGTGGCCCACCCTCATAGGCATCTGGCGCCCAGAAATGGAATGGAACCAGCGAGGCTTTGTAACCCAGACCGACAACCACCGCCACGAACCCAAGAAGAACCGCCATTGGCATGGTATCCATACCAGGAAGATCCGCGAGTAACGTGGATCCCGCAGCGCCGAACCAGTAACTCAGGCCGAAAATCATGATCGCACCTGTGACCGAGGCGAACACGAAAAACTTCATGGCGGCCTCTGTGGCAGGGTCGGTATCCGGGTAGGCAACCAAGGCAAAGGTGGCCAGGCCAGTTAATAATGTACCCAGTACAAGGAACATCGTATCACCCGCGCCTGCCAGAACGAGCGCGCCGATGGTGGCAAAGCAAAGCAGGCTGTAAACCGTGCCCTCTCGCACGGTGCCTCTCACATCCACTCTCGCCAAAAATATGGCGAGGATGGTGGCCGGCAGCAGAATGAGTTTGGCCCACACACTGAGGTCGTCAACCCGGAAACTGCCACCAAACACCGTTGTGTCCTCACCAATCAGACTGACGGTCAGACCCGTGGCAACGATCAGACCGCTAACTGCGACCAGCAGCGCAATTTGCGGCCTACGCAGCATTTCCGCGATCAGCGCACCGACAGCCGTCAACAGTACGGCAATTTCAGGAATCAACAGTGCAAGATCACGAGCCATCACAGTGCCAGCGCCGATGTAGTGCGGTGGATGATACCCAGCACCCAGGAGGGTGCCACGCCAGTGCCGACAGTGAGCACCAGCAATGGCCCCACAGCAAGCCACTCACGAGCGCTCAAATCAGGCATGGACTGCCAGCGCTGCCGGGGCTCGCCCAGAAAGGTTTCCCGCAGTGCTTTGAGAAACGTACCGGCAATAATGGCAATACCCAAAATCACAACCACCGCGGCTGGCGAAGCGCTTAAAGTGGCAAGAAATATCTGAAACTCGGCCGGAAAGTGCGCCAGCCCGGGCAAGCCCAGCGATGCAAAGGCCGCCAACACAAAGGTCCAGCCGAGCATTGGGACCGTCTTGAGCAACCCACCCAATTCGCCCATTTCACGGGTGTGGGCACGGTCCTGGATCATGCCCACCAGCAAGAACAAGGCACCGGTAACCAGTCCATGGCTGAACATCTGCAATACCGCACCATCCAAAGCAACAGTTCGCACCGAGGGATCCAGAGTTATTGCCGCCACGGCCACACCGACAATGACATACCCCATGTGGTTAACCGACGTATAGGCGACCAAGCGTTTCAGATCACTCTGCGCCAGAGCGGCAAAAGCCCCGTAGAGCGCGCTGACAACACCGAGAACAAGAACAACAACGCCCGCTTCACGGAACGCATCGGGGGTCATTTGCAGGGCAAATCGAACCAGCCCGTAAGTGCCGAATT
>NZ_DDOI01000131.1:25484-25692 GCF_002341575.1 Marinobacter sp. UBA2498
TAAGTGCCGAATTTCAGCATGACGCCGGCGAGGATGACGCTGCCGACGGTCGGCGCCTGCACGTGTGCGGCAGGCAACCAGGTATGCAGTGGCACCGCGGGGATCTTTACCGCAAAGGTGATCAGCATAGCGATCAATGCCCACATGGCCGCCGCGCCCTCCAGGGGGGGATTCTCAATCCAGGCTCGCATGTCGAAGGTCGGTTCGG
>NZ_DDOI01000131.1:25930-30982 GCF_002341575.1 Marinobacter sp. UBA2498
TCGAAGAAGACGTAGAACAGGATACCGTCGAGGGCTGTAAAGGTACCGATAGACGCAGTTTCCAGAAGAAGTACCAGAGCAATATAGGCGCGCGGACGTTCACGAAGCGACGACGCATAGATCACAGCAACCAGGAAAAGAACGGCGCTCAACAGCACCAAAGGCAGACTGATCCCATCAACTCCCACCCGGTAGGCGGCACCGATGGCCGGTATCCATTGCAGCTCTTCGACCTGGGAAAAGCCTGCACCGCTCGCACCCTGAAACCACATGGACAGAGCACCGATCAGTGTAAGGGCGGCGGTAATAATCGCTATGACGTGTACCGTACGCGTTGCGGGCTTCGGAAGACACAGAATCAGCACCGCGCCGACCAGCGGCAAAAACAGGGTGAGCGAGACAAGTGGTAACATGAATATGGGTTTCCTCTAAAAGCTCGTCGATGAAGCAAAAAGCAGAACAGCCAATGTGACGGCGATTGCGACCGCACTGATCGCCAGGCTGTGGTGGATGAGGCCGCTTTGGAGGTTTCGGGCTCGTGCACCCAGTGCACGCACAGCCGCCACCAGGGCGAAAATCAGGCCGTCGATACGGCGTTCATCTCCAAACCGCACGTAGGTCGCGACCCTCAGGCTCACTCTGCCCACGCAAAGCACAATCTTGAACAAGCCCCGCTCCGTTCCCTCGCCCGCAGAGGCAAGGAAGAGACCGGCGCGCCCAAGAGAAAGCACAGCTTCATACAGACGCCCTTCCAAACGCTCACATCCTCGGGCTACAGCCATTGCTGGCCTACCGACCCAGACCGTAAGCCCACCGCCAACGGAAAGTCCGCGTCGCGCCCACGGATAGACCGGACCTAGCAGGCGGGGAGCCGGCACGAGCCAGCCCAGGCCGAGGCCACACGCGGCAGCAAGAAGCCCGAGGAGCACGGCCAATGTGCCTGCGGTGACGGCGGGCAGATCAAGAACGGCCTCGATGGGGCCGAAGGCCAGGCCGAGAATCGTGGCAGGGACCGCCAACCCCCAAATGCCCACGCGCATCCAGGCACTACCGGCAACCGGGCGGGTTTCTCCGGAGCCTCGCCATAGCAGGCACAAGGCCCGGGCCATATAGCCGCCGGTCAGCAGGGTACCGGCCAGCGCCAGGGGGCCGAGCCAGGCGGCACCCTGCGCAGACAGGGCGGCGGCGATTACCGCATCCTTGGAGAAGAACCCACTCAGTGGCGGGATACCGGCCAGTGCCAGCGCTGCCAGCGCAAAGCCGGCAAAAGTCCAGGGTCTGTCACGACCAACCCCCTCCAACTGATCGAACCCGGTACCCCCGCGAGCATGCTGGAAGTCTCCGGCGGCAAGAAACAGGGTGCTCTTGATGGCTGCATGGGCGAGCAAATGCATGAGAGCCGCCAGCGGAACGCCGGCTCCAACCGCAACCAGCATCAAGCCATATTGACTGGCAGTGGAAGCCGCGAGCAGGCGTTTGAGATCACGCTCGGCAAGTGCAATAACCCCGGCTGCCACCGTGGTAACGCCGCCGACAAGTCCGACGACGAGCAACACCTCGGGTGTCAGCAGCGGGGCCGAACGGATCAGCAGGATAGCACCCGCCGCCACCAGGGTGGCCGAGTGCAGCAGCGCCGAGACCGGTGTCGGCCCCGCCATCGCGCGCATAAGCCAGTCCTGCAAGGGGACCTGGGCCGACTTACCCATGGCGGCCAGCAGCAACAAAAGCCCCGCGGCGGTCGAGGCACTGCCGCCGGCCTCCAGGGAGGCGGCAATCTCGCCGGTACCGGCCGACCCAATCAGCATAAATACCGCCACGTACAAACCCAGATCGGCGCTACGAGTGTAGAGGAAAGCGCGACCGGCGGCATCCGCGGCCTCGGGTCGCTGGAACCAGAAGCCAATCAGCAGGTAACTGCACAAACCGATCAATTCCCAGGCCGCCAGCAACAGAACCCAGTCGCCGGACAGCACCAACGCCTGCATGGCAGCCAGGAACAGGGACATTACGGCGTAGAAGCGGCACAGGCCGGACTCCCGCTTCATATAACCAACTGCATAAATCAGCACGAACGTGCCTACGGTGGCCACCGCCACCGTCAACAGCGCTTCCAGAGGTCCGGCAACCATTCGAAGCGGCATGTCTGGCAGCCCCGGCAGAAGCAGGGTTTCGGCCTGCCCGCCGGCGACCCGGGTCAGTAACCATAGACTGCCGCCCAGACTCAACGTCGCCCCGCCGAGAACCAGCGCCGTGGAGCCCCGGCGCAGGACCAGCAACGCCATGGCCGCGATCAGCGGTGGCATTATCGGTAGAAGCACTGCACTCATCCTTTCAGGTCCCCGGCTTCTTCCATTTCAACCGAGCCCTTGGCCCGGAAACGCGCAATCGCGACACCGAAGCCAACCGCCATTTCGACCGCCATGACGGTCATCACCACCAGCACGAACATCTGGCCGGAGTAGCTTTCGGGGTGCAGAAAACGCCAGAAGGCGACCAGGTTCACCAACGCGCCCGCAAGAATCAGCTCCACCCCCATCATGATCATAACCAGATTGGTCTGGGACAACGCGCCATAAACACCAATACCGAACAGGATTGCACCGGTTACAAGCGCCACGATCAGGACGAGAGTCATTCCGTATCCTCCTTGTCAGCACTATTGGCCGTCGTTTGCACCGGTATCGCCACCGCCGTGGCCGCGATCATTGCGGTCAGGATAGTAACGCCGGCGGTTTCGAAGATCAGCATGGAACGTCCCAGCAACTCGATGCCCAGCGCCCGTGTCTGCATCGCCGCATCCGGCGCCTCGGCCGTTACAGGTCCCCAATCGGCCCAAAACGCGACCACTATCGCAACACCGGCAGCGACCACGCCAGCGCCAATTGAAAAGCGCTTCTGGTGGGTCATATCCATGCCCCCCATCCCGCCCGGGTCCATCATGAACATCACCATGAAAATCGCCATGATGCTCATCTCCGTGGCCATCATCATGATCTGCAGCACGCCCAGGAATTCGGTCTGCATCGCCAGGAACATGCAGCCGACGGCAGTCTGAGAAAACAACAGCGCCAGCGCGGAACGCACCATGGACGATGTGCGAAACACCACCACGCCGAAGCCGATGGCGGCCAGCCCGAAAACGGCAACAAAAAAAGCCTGAGCGTACATTATGGAACCACCAGAACCAGTAAACCGACAACAATGATATTGAGCAGTGCCAGGGGAATCCCCAGGGTCCAGCACCACCGCATCAGATCCGCCTCGCGAATGCGCGGCAGATAGCGACCGGCCAGGAGCATCGACACGGCCACGGCCAGGGTCTTGATCAGGCTCCAGGCCCAGGGAGGCAGCAGCGGCCCATGCCAGCCGCCGAGGTAGAACACCGTGGTCGCGGAAGCCAGCGTGATCACCAGCGTCAGCCTGGCCAGGCGCAACACTCCCAGGCGCACGCCGGTGTATTCCGCGTCCACACCCCCGCCCAGTTCCCCGGGTGCGGTTGGCAGATCAAAAGGCGCACGAAACGCCAGCGCCATGGCGGCAATGAAAAACAGCACGAAACCAAGCGGCTGATAGACAATGTTCCACAAGCCGTCTTGGGAGCCAACGATCACCGTGGTCACCAGGGATTCGGCGCGCATCGCCACCGCAGTGATGGGCATGACAATGAGCATGGCGTAGGCGATGAGCTGGCCAAGGAATCGCCAGCCGCCGATCATGGCGTAGGCGCCATTCGGGCCCCAGCCGGCCATGATGAGCGCCACCAGCACATAGGCAAGCGCCGCGTTGATGAACAGCGCACCGGTAGCCAGATCCGCGATCACCAGGGTCGGCGCCAGAGGCAGAACCGCCGCGCCAAGCACCGCGACGATCAGCAGTAGCACCGGCGCCGTCTCGAAAAAGACCCGGTCCGGCGTGCGCGGTACAATGGATTCACGACCGAGGTGCGCCAGGCCGCTGAGTAGGGGCGCGGCCGGACGCAGGCGGCCCGTTGTCGTCCAGCCCTCGACCACGGCGAGCAGCCAGACGCTACCAAGCAACGCAACCAACACGATGACGAAGTTCACGAGATCACCTCCCAGGGCGAAAGGTCAAGTGATCCGACCGCCACCAGTGCGTCGCCCAGTTCCCGGCCCTCGACAAGCTTTGCGACCAGGCCGATATGGTGACTGCAGGCGGTGTCCAACCTGTAGGATTTCACCTGGCCGTGTTCCAGAATCAGGCTCAGTTGAGCCTCGCCGCGCGGGGTTTCCACGGTGGCCTCACCGGTGCCTGATCCACGCCCGATGTTTCGCAAAACAGGTAGCCCCGGCTCCCCGGTTGCCTTGATGTAGTCGAGGCTCGTGATGATTTCGTCCAGGCGCTGCCACAGGCGCGCCCAGGCATCTCCGGCGTCGTCAGCAGCGCGCGCCACGGGGCCACTCAGGCCCCCAGTGCCCGATGGCAGTATGCCGATCCCCTTCAATCGCGATTTGAGCAAAGGCGTTCGCCCAAGACGAGCCGCCAATGCATGCAGAGCGGGCGTCAGTTCCAAAAGCCGTTTTCCACTGGCGCGGCGGATCTCCAGTTGCAGGGTTGCGGCACGATCCGTCAACCAGGCGAAGCCGAGCTGGCGCCCCGTTTGCGCCAGCCAACCCAGGTGACTGGCGATGCGCTCACATTCAAGCGCCACAGCCCGGGCCTGATCGGTTGCCGAATCGTTCTCCAGACCAGCCGCCCGCTCGATTGCCAGGCAGGCCAGCAGTCGGTAGCTCACGCTGGCCAGTGGCATGGCCGACGCCAGGCGCTCGATAAAGGTCTCGGCGTCGATCTCCTTGCCTTCTTCACTCTCATTGATCATGCCCACCAAGGATGTGGCCTGTCCTTCTGTTACGCCGTCACCGTCAAGAGTCAGCGTCAACTTGAGCCCACCAGGCAGACCGGGGAAAACCGGACCGAACGGCACCTCCATCCAGTCCATCGCCAACCCGTCGGCGCTACGAGGCAGGTCCTTGGTCACTTCAATCATGGACATGAATCCCGAGGCGCCGTGGTCATGCCCACCATGATCATGCC
>NZ_DDOI01000131.1:31075-33779 GCF_002341575.1 Marinobacter sp. UBA2498
ATGATCATGACCACTATGACCGTGACCTACATGATCATGGCCGCCATGTTCGTGGCTATCATGACCGTGCCCACTGTGATGGTGGCCACTGTGATCATGCCCAGAACCTTTCTCCTCCGCGTCGCCGTCGGACTCACCGTGCTGGTGCTTGTGTCCGTGATCATGATGGTTTTCGTGCGAGTGCTGATGACCCTCGTGCTGCTCATGATCGTGCTCATGCGAATCATGATGGTCATGGCAGTGACCATGATGGTGTTCGTGTTCATGGTGTTCGTGCTGCTGCGCATGATCATGATGCTGGTGTTCGTGCTCATGGTGCCGGTGCTCGCGATGATCGTGCCCATGGTCATGCTCGGGGGCCGGCTCCCCTGCCTCCCGGGCGACCAGGTCCATGCCACACTTGGGGCAACTACCCGGCTCGTTCTGGACAACTTCCGGGTGCATGGGGCAGACATACTCTATCCTGGCGTGCAGAACAGGGGCGTCGAAATCCTCGGGGGAGTCTGAGAATGCGCCCTTGGCCAGCGCGCGCTTCAACCAGTCAACCGCGTCGATCAGGCCGGCTTGCGAAACACCCGCGGAAAAATCAGGGTCCGGTAGCGTTGACGGCGTCTGTCCGCCCAAATTGACAATGGCTCGCGGCCTCGGCATCTGCGCATAGAGCACCGCCACGGCCTCGTTCATTTTCTCTGAAAGCTCGCCGATAATCAGGAGCATGCTCGCATCGCGAGGTGTCGCGGTGATGCGCATACCTGCCGCTGTCACATCCAGGCCATGGGACAGTGCCACTTCAGGCCCCGGGACGATCAGGCAGCTCAGGTTGCCCGCGAGGGCCCGCGAAACCCACTTCTGAAGTACCGTGAACCGCTCCTGCCGCTGGCGCGCGCCCGTAATGGTCATTGTCGGGTCAGAAGTCATTGCCGCCTCAATGCCCCCTGACTCCAGCCGTAGAGCAAACCAAGAAAGAGAATGGCAAGGAACACCCCCATGTCATACAAAGCAACCAGCCCTACTTCCCTGTATACAACTGCCCAGGGGTACATAAATGCCATTTCCATGTCGAAGGCCAGAAAGAGCAGCGCGTAGCCGTAGTACCGTGCGTGATAGCGGCCCCAGACCGGGTCCCGTGACAACACTCCGGAACTCGCTGGCACGTCCTTGCCCGGCTCCCGACGCGTCGGGCCCATGGCACGGGCAATCCCAAACAGGGCCAAAACCGTAGCTGCGATGCCAAGCACCAAGGCAAGCAGCAGACCGTACTGCTCCAAAATACTCATCATCCAATCCTCAAGTCGCGCAACGGAGTCTGCACTCCGATAGCGTTCTCCAGAGACAAGATCAATATGCCCTTAACTCGCTTCTTGGTTCCGCATGGGCGAACCGTACTTCCCGAGCAAACAGAGGCTAAAAACTCACCCTCAGATATCCTTACTCCAGTCCATGATGCTTCCCTTCATATACCTTGACGTTCCTTATCTTGCCTCCCTCATTGAGCAATTCGAAATCATTTCCAGACAAAGGCTTTATCTTGTTACAGGAATAGTCGCGACCATAGACAGATGTGCAAAATTTACCGTCTTTGACCTCCCATCTTCCGATATAGTGGGTAAGGTTTCCCTGTTGTTCGCGATATTTGGTCATTCCATAGATCGAACCATCAGGATCATAGTACTCATGAAAAGTTCGAGTGCGAAAATTGTCCTGAGCATCTCGGAATTCCATTTGCACCGTGTTTCCGACGACAACATCTGCGACATCTTCGCCAGAAAGAACTTCTTCAGCGTGCAAAAATGGCGCTTGCAAAAAAGTCAAAAATACGAACAGTTTAAAATTTATTGCTTTCATCTGGTTATCTCCCAGTTTCTTTCAATTATTGTGATCACACGAACAACAGCCTTAAGTCGTATCGTAGGATTGTGAAGAAAGCTCAATGTATCAATTGCATTAAAACAGTCCACTTATTTTCCACTCCGCTCAACTGGCCAGTCACTAAAAGCGATGAAGTAGAGCAAAACCAGATTGACGATGGGGATAAGTATCAAGACCCCCATCCACCCCGGATATCCCGTGCGCTGGCAGATACGCCAGGCCGGTATCACTACCACAATGCCAATCACCAGCATCCAGAGCCAGTGACCTGCCCACATTGTGTTGCCAAACATATCACCTTCCATCACGGTGCTGTCCTCCCGGTTGACTACTGATTAGTGGTGATCATGGGCATGAGATTCATCATGTCCCGAATGTCCGGTTTCCTGGAACCTTTTCAGAAAAAACTGCTCTGCTGCCGCAATAACAACCATCGTGCCAACCGCAACGCCAATCACAAACGGGTCAGAGTTCAGTTTGACCCAAACAAACCCTCCGAGTACGAGCAAATCCAGGAGGATGGCAACCGCTGGCACCCACGCCTTTGCCTTCACATCGTGGCGCAAATAACGAAGGACTCCCCAGTGAATGGCAATATCCATTACCAAATAGAATACGATACCTAATGCTGCAATCCGGGAGAGATCAAAGAAAGCCGTCAGAACCAGCCCCAGGACCACGGTGTACACCAACGTGTGCTTTTGGATACTGCCCGGCATACCGAAATGACGATGGGGAACCAGTTTCATTTCGGTTAACATCGCAAGCATACGTGAGACCGCAAAAATACTGGCTAGAATACCGCCGGCGGTGGCCATCATGGCAATGGCAACGG
>NZ_DDOI01000111.1:0-324 GCF_002341575.1 Marinobacter sp. UBA2498
GAGCCATGGAACAGCACGTCACCCACAAGCGCCAGACCGGATTCCTTATGATAAAAAACCACATGCCCCGGTGTGTGGCCGGGACAGTGAAGGACTTCCAGGGTCTGGTTACCCACGGTGACCTGCTGCCCATCTTCCAGCCAGCGATCCGGGGTGAAAACTTCCGGGGCCGGAAACCCGAACATCTGCGCCTGCTGGGGCAGGCCAACAATCCAGAAATTGTCTTCCTTCTGCGGCCCCTCAATGGGAATACCCAGCTCTTTGGACAGCTCCGCAGTTCCGCCGGCATGGTCAATGTGGGCATGGGTAAGCAGAATTTTCTCG
>NZ_DDOI01000111.1:417-3431 GCF_002341575.1 Marinobacter sp. UBA2498
CCGTCACGCCTTCCTCAGCCACAGCGGCGCGAATCTTCTCCAGATCCCCGCCCGGATCGACTACGGCTGCCCGGCGCGTCTTTTCGCACCAGATCAGTGAGCAGTTCTGCTGGAAAGGCGTGACCGGAATGATTCTGTAGTTCAGTGACATACCTGTTCTCAATCGCTGAAGAAATGGCTAGTGCCATCAGTTTACTGGAACTTCCCGCGTAACAACGAACGCGCCCCGCAAATCGCCCTCGGAGAAGCCGGTCGCCTTGTCTTCAGGATAGAGTTCAGCCAGTTTTGCCTTCACCTCCGGGGCGATGGACTTACCATGACAGCCAAGGCAAAGTTTCTGTGTCGGGATGGCGCTCATATATTGGAACGCCGGCTGTCCGGACGCTTCGGAGACCTGCCAGACCTCCACCGGTTTTCCGTTCTTTACCGGCTGTCTGTCCATGGCCAGCAGCTGGATCTCCTGCCAGTCGGTCGGGGTGTTTTCCGGGTTCCGGACTTTCAGACTGGTCCGACTGATGACCCAGCCGCCGCTGCTGTTGTTGCTGGCGATTTCCGGTGCCACAGTCTTGCAAACACCAATACCGTTTGTGAGGCCGCCTTCTTTGATGGCCGCCTGGAGCGCCTGCTTCAGTGAGCCGCCGAAGCTTTTCACCAGGGAACGTGCTTCGGCAACCATTGCTTCCGGGCTATCTGCTTGGGGTTGCGCGAGAAGTGGCATGGAAAGCAAGGAGCATAGCAAGGCTGTTGTGATGGTCGGTTTGGTCATTGAATCTCTCCCGGGCTTCTTGGCTTTGGAATAAGTATATAACAAAGGAATAATCCCAAATTGAGCCAGGACAGATTCCGGTAGAGTCGATGAATGATTACCACGCCAGCCAGATAACGTGGCGGGCACCCTTGCCGGGTCGCAAGGCCCTCACTGTAACGGGCTCAACAGAAAATCCTGCCCGCCGCAGCCTCTCTGTGAAGGAATGCTCCTGGCCGGCAGACCAGTAGGCAAGGATGCCATCAGGTCGCAGGGCTTTCTGGGCGGCCGCAATGCCATCCGGTGAGTAGATCCAGTTGTTTTCTTTGCGGGTGAGGCCTTCCGGGCCGTTGTCGACATCGAGAAGGATGGCATCCCATTCGCCGTCGCTGTTTCTGAGTAATTCGGCTACATCACCAATGTGAACCTGCGCTCTCGGGTCGTTCAGCGGGTTGCCCGCCGCAGAGCCCAGCGGCCCGCGATTCCAGGCTTCTACTTCGGGAACCAGCTCGGCTACCGTCACCTGCGCATCGTCGCCCAGAGCGGCCAGCGCTGCTGCCAGCGTGAACCCCATGCCCAGGCCGCCGATAAGAACCCGGGGAGCAGGCTGATCGGCAATCCGTTCGCACGCCAGGGTGGCAAGAGCATCCTCCGAGCCGTGGATCCGGCTGTTCATCAATTCTCCGGTGGTGCCGGCAATTTTGATGGAAAATTCATCATTGCGTTGCAAAAGACGTAATCGGGTTCCCTTGCCGGGGATCATTGCGGTTCCGATTTCGGTAAAGCGGGCCATTGAGAAGTCCTGATGTCGGTAAGGAGGGGCAGTTTAGCTCGCCTGGAGCCAGGTTGAATATCACGGAACGAGAATCGGGGTTAAGAGAGGTGGTACCCCCGGCAGGAGCCTAAACGGATACTTAACGAATTGATATATATAGCGTTAAATCTTGGATATGGCACTGAGTACCCGCAAAAGTACCCGCAAAATCTCGCGCTGCATGCCAAGCCAAATATTGAGGCGGCCCTCCACTGCATTCAAAGATCAAAACAATTTCTTGCGCTAACCAGGAACTCGAACTATCGTAATACGACGTAATACGATAAGAGAATGTGATGAGCAAATACCCAGCACACGTAAACGTCAAGTTATCCGCAAATATCCTGGAGGAGGTGGAGCAGTACAGAGCAGAACTCGAGCGCTATATGAAACAACCCGTTAACCGTTCTGTAGCTGTCAGAATGCTGATTGTTTCGGGATTGGAAAACGAGAAGAAAAAGCCGAAAGGCTGAAGAGACGCCCCGGATCTGCGGCAACAGACCCAGGGCAACACATCGGCAACCACTTGAAGGAGTACGCCGACATGCAAAACCAGAATAACACAGTCAACGATTACAGATTCGACGCAGAAGAAGGTCGCGCTGCATCTCAAACCCTTAATGGAGGTGCGGCGATGACCGAAAACACTTTCAATCTGATCTATGGCGCAAGAACAAAACTATTCGATGCCGACGCTATGTTGATGTTTTTGAACAAAGAGGAAAATCTTCAGAGCATCCTTAACCAGGACTCGCCGGAGGTGGTTCTCAAGGCCATGATTAACCACGCGGCCAATCTCGTTTCAGAAGCCACTGGTGACGCCACAGCTGTTATTGAGGGAATTCAGAAAGCGGAAGGGGCTAGCCAATGAAAAAGATCTACCAACGCCAACAACTGACCATTCCGGAGCATGAAACTAACGATGCCTTCGATGAAGCTATCCGCGATGGCGAGTTATTCCTTTTCAAAGGACATGTAACAGGATTCGGAGTCCGGATTTATCCAGGCGGGATCTGCATACCGGATGAACCAACCACCAGAGCAGATGCTGAAGCCATACAGGCAAAGATCAGTGGTCAATTCCCGGAAGCTGAAGTGATACGGCAAGGCATGCCAGCCGAGTACGTTTCAGCTACTCAAGAGCCCATGCCAGGTGATTACTTTCACATAAGCTACGTTTCCGAAACAAAGCCCGGGGAGTGGGGGACTCACACAGATTTGAGGCATCACACTTACAAGCAGGCGATTCAGAAAATGGAGGTTCTCTGGAACGCCGGATATAGCGGAGTCACGCTTTTAAGAATCCGAGCTGATGAGCCAGTAGCAGCGGAGGCCGCACAATGAGAGACAGCGCCCTAACCCTGGACCCATACACTAAGGAAGTATCCATTCTGATAGGCGACAAGGTACACGTTTGCAGCTATCGGGAAGCAATCGAAAACCCGAGGTTTTCCG
>NZ_DDOI01000111.1:3465-27584 GCF_002341575.1 Marinobacter sp. UBA2498
TTCCGCTTTCCTATTGCCGGGAACGAGAGAGTTAATCGCTCTCAACTTGGAGGCGGCAAAATGAGCTTTCTCATTCTACGACTAGACAATCAGCCTGCTTTTAGGGGCGAGAAGTTAGCGCCGGAGATGGCGCGAATACTCCGGGATATGGCCGAAAGCATGGATGGGGGCGAAATGCCGCCGCCTGAAGGCTGGCTCATTGACGACATTGACGGCAATGCGGTGGGGGTAACCTTCTACTACCCGGAGCCGCGTGACAGGATTCACGCCGTAAAGTAACCGCTTGGACCTAGGCGCAACAGTGAGCCCTGGCCTAATCGCCGGGGCTTTTTTGTCTGACAACCTTGTCGTTTGGTGTCGCGTTATGTTGGGCTGGTACGAGTTGCTATCGGGTTTTATCGGGCGGTCAGGGTTTGCAAAGAGCTGCAACTTGGTAATACCTCTCCATTCTTCTGAAAACCGCGCCAACGCTTATGACCTACTGCGAGATTATTAGACAAACTTGGGTTGCGGCTGGAGGTTTGGACGCCCCAACTCAGGCAGGGCGGCGCTGGCGGACAGGCATACAATAACCAGTGTCGGGAATTTTCATACACGGCGTGGCTTTCTTTATGAGTTTTCGGACCATTACGCGCGCGTTGGGGATGCGCACTTTGCTGCGCACAGCTCAGAATTCGATGGTTTGAAAATGACTAGTCTTTCTAACTTAGCCGGAATTAGATTGGCAGCCCGCAGTGTGTGCTAATTTCAGAGGGTATCAATAAGCTTTTGAGCCTGAATTGGTTCCGGCTAGTCGTTTGCGAGGAGTGAGAGGCTTTCTGATGAAAATTGCACTGTACGCAATAACCGCTTTTGTCGGCGCTTTGGTTGCACTGTGGTTGAGCGGATCCGTTCTTTATGAGGGGAGGCGGCTGGTCCTCATGGATGGCGTTTTTTTCGATGTTGGTTTGGTTGGTAGCATCTTGGTCCCCGCTCTGTATCTTCTCGCATACCTTTACACTGGTTGGCTATTTTTCCGAAACGTGTGCTTTCGGGCACCTTCTTTTCTTCTGGCAGTTTTGGCCAATGTGACCGCTTGCCTGTCAGGAGTCGTCATTGCCTACTTTTTTTACGATGTTTCAATATTGATGAGATGGGCTGCCGGGCTCGCCGTCATAGGGATGCTCGGCTCACAGGCTTGGTTTATATCGAGAATTTTCCCAGTCTCGGCGACCTCCGACTGATGCTTTTATGCTTATAGAAATGCTCGGTATCCCTGCCTTTTTATGGAGTGACAAAACTCGGTTGTCCCGCGTGGAGCGGGGCTCATCCGTGAGCGAATGGGGCGGGACGTTGCCGGGTTGCCGTATGGCTCCGGGCGGGGAAGTTCGGGTCGATCTATTCAAATGTCACAGTCTTAAGCTCTTGTTTGTAGGCCCTGGTTCTTTTTAACTGGTGAGGCGCTATATATGCCCGAAAATTTGCCGTTCACCGAGTGGCTGCTCGGGCCTCGCGGTCTGGCTCATTCGACAGGGACCCACGAGTAATGCGCCGAAACGAGTTGGTTTGAAGGCGAGTTTATGGATAGCCGTGATTCTGGTATCAAATGGGTGGTTGTAGGCTGCGTCATACTCTCGTTATGGTTTGGTGTTGTCAGGGACCAAGTTGGTGCTGGCAGCGCTGTGGTGATTACTTTGGTGCTGTTGATAGTCGGCTATTTCGCCAAGATGGAATAGAGCGCCTCCTTGCGCTGGACATTCCTTTTTTGGACTCCGAAAACCCCTTATTCCCGCTTCTCACCGGTCAGGAGAACAAAGGGGTTCATTGTCTCGCCCTCCAGAATCAGGCTGGCGCCTTCCACTGAGCGTTCTACTTGGCCGGCTGGGTAGTGGAACAGTATCCCGCCCATATCGTTTAAGGATTTCGCCAGCGCTGCGTCCGCTTCACCCTGGCTTGCCTGGTTCATTGCACTCACCGCCTCACTGAAGAATCTAGTGCCAGCCGGCCCGGAATAGCCGTAGAACCCCTGAATACCAGAGCTCAGTTCGCGTATCCCGAAGAAGCCGCCGAGCATGTAGGAAAGCTGCTCTCTGGCGAGAACTCCGGCCATTTCCTCTGGATCCTCCAAGTCATCCCCACCAAATCCACGGAGAGCGCCGGAAACGAAGTAGCCAAGCACTGCAGGCACTGTGTAGAGCAGCAGGAAGTCAGAGGCGAACCGGCCAGCGTCCGCCATGCTCTCGAACTTGTTCAGCCGGTACCGCTCCGCCATGAGGTTCCAGGTCGTCACGAAGTAGCTGATGAAATTCGTGAACAATTTTAGAGCTGGGTGGCCCCTTTGAATCTGAGCCAAATCCTTAATCTGTCCTCCGCCCTGGGCGTCTATAACAGCTTGGTCGGCCATGGATATAGCGTTTGCTTCCGTCGCGCCCTCGCTCTGTGCCTTTTCGTAGGCGCCCAGCCAGGTCGGAATATCAACGGTCATCTGCATGCGTGTGATGAACCAGAAATAGGAGTCTTCAACCCAAGAGAGCTTTCCGCGTCCTCGCATCTGGTTGCGTATGTCGTTTATCTCTCGGCTTTGTGTGAACACGCGATCCTTCATAAATGGAGATACCTCGAAGATCCAGGCTGCCGTGTTCTCCATCTTGGCAGCGTCTCCAATCCAGCGCTTCACGCCCCGGCCAATCCATTTGGGGCCTACCCGAACGATGGAGTTCGTGATACCCAGCGGCTGCATTGCGGCGGTTCCGATATTCCAGCCCATTGAGGCAATCGTGACCCCGTTTCTCAGATGCTTCAGGGCTTTCTCATGGGCGTGAATGGCGGGCACGTCACCGGCCGCGATATCGTCAACGGCGGCCTTCATGGTCCGGTAGACATTGTTTCCGTAGGCGCTGTAGATCGATTCCTGAACCGACTGTGACTGTAGAATCCGGTTAACGTCCAGCAGCGCTTCATGGTGGGTCAGGTCGTGGATGACCTCGTTGAAGTGCTCGAAGATAGTGCCGAAATCCAGGCGTACAGGCAGAACCACCCCTTCAACCCGGGCCTTGGTGAATCCTCGCTTCGTGGTGGCGGCTGTGAAGGCGCCCTGCATCGTCTTCTCGGCCATTTCCTTCACCCGGTCGGAGTAGGCCTTTTCGCTCTGGCGCTCGTCATAGGAAAGAGGGAAGTAGCCACCCGGGAAAGTGCCGTATGGCGTTTGGATCGGTTGAGCTGGCACCTTCTCAGGGGCAATACCCTTTACCCGTTTCTCTTTCGCCTCGATCTCTGGCCAAAGGCTGTTCACCAGATCCAGGACGCCTTGCACGAATTCCCAGTCTCGTTTTTCAAGTCGGTTGATGGCAGCCCGCATCTGTTCTTCCGTCCAGCCTTTGCGCTGCTGATAGCCGGCGACAAGCTTTTGCCAGTTATCCGCGGTTCCGGCATTGAGGGCCATCATCAGGAGGCCCTGCTTGCTCAAGCTATAGTCGAGTTCCGGAATGTACTCTTTGCGGTAGAAGCGGGAGAGCTCGCCCGGATTGTACTTTTTGAACAATCTGGCCAGCGCCTCGTTATAGATTCGTGTCCGTTCGGTCTCCAGGTCGCCTGCTTCATTCAATGGCTGCATCACCATCTGCCAGAGCGTCCCACCGTCTTTGCCGCCATCCATTTCGCGTATCAGGCTGGAGAGGCGCCGGTGAGATGCCAGGTAGTTGCCCACCATATACCGGGCTTCCTGGAAGGGGAGGCGGGTCTCTACATCGTCCTTGGCCTTTCGGTTGGCGTTTTCGGTGATGCCTTCCACCACCTGGCGGCGTGCCTCTTCCAGCTCACGTTTTTGACGATCCTTGAGCAACCGGCCTTTAAGGCTTGCCACGTGTGCGATGTTCCGGATGGAGTCGTAGACACCTTGCAACTCCTCCATGGTTAGTTCCCGATAGTTCACCCGTTGTGAGCGCTCCAAAACGTCCTCAGGGATATCTACCGGTAGGTCGTTTGCCTGCTGCTCTTCGGTCCATGCGCGCAACGATTGGCGCCGCTCTAGCTGTCGGACTGAAACGCGGCGGAATTCGTATTGGTCGATAATCGCGTCAATCTGTTCGAGGTAACCACCCCCAGCCTTTGCAATGCGTTGGCGTGTGGCCTTGCGGTTAAAGCCTTTGGCGTACTGGTAAACCTTCTCTGAGGTCTCCTGAGCCTGTCTGGCTTCTCGGTATAGATAGTGATTCAGCAGTTGGCGCTGCTTTGCTCGGTATGCTCCCTCGAAATCCTGCCGAACGGCGGCCTCAAAAGCCTCTCGGCCCGCTTTCGCCTCAGCACGGCGGTAGAGGTCGGGTCTGATGTCCTTAGCACGTGTGCCGGCGATAACGGAGGCGGCGGTCTCTTTCAGCATCCTGGCGGGCGTGAGAGGGCGTCCGGTTCGGTTGCCCAAACTGTGCAACTTCTTCAGTTCAGTAAGTAACAGCTCCGCCTGCTTCTCGTTATGGATGGCTTCAACTGTTTCCTGTGAAGCTTCACCGCTGAGACTGAGATCCGGATAGGCGGCTTTCATTGCGGCGTCCGCTCTGGCCTGTGCCTCGTCCGCAATCGGCTGGGTCTGGATAACGGCTCTCACAAGTTCATCACCTGAGCCAAAACCAAGCACCTCGGCCAAGATATCCGGGTGCACTCCGGTTTCTTTTCTGGTGTAGATGTAGGTGCCTTTCATCGCCTTCAGCTGCTTCCAAACGTCGCTGTCAGCCGGGTACATATCCGCCAGGGCCTGCCGGTTCAGTTTCATGGCCCGCAGAGGTTCAGGAAGGGAGCTACCGTCAGGCATGACGCCTTTTTGCAGAAGGGAGCGGGCAACGTATGCCATTTCCTCGTTCATGGCCTTCAGCGCTTTCTCTCGCTCTCGCTTGGCCTCCTGTTTCCACCAGCGCTGATTGACCTTGTCCAAATCGGCCATTTGCTGGCGGATCAACGTCTCTTCGGCGTCGTTCCGTGCCTGGGTCACCAGATCCCGGTAGCGGGCGCGCTCCTGTTCTGTCCAGTTCAACGCCTCTATGTCTGTCAGGCTGGCGGAATAGGCGGCCCCTTCCCGGGCTTGTTCGATGGCTTCATCGGTCGCCAGCATCCGATCCATTACCTGGCGCACTTCATCCGATAGCTGAACATTGAGCCGGTTGATTCGTTTATAGATCGAGAGCAGCCAGGCACGGAACCGGGAGAAGATGGATTGCAGCTCCGGTGTAGGGGTCTTGCCCTCCATCAGGTAAGCCTCGAAGCCGCGCGCGAATTGCTCGTGTTGCTCGGTTGCTATCGAATCGCGGCCTGGGACTTCCAGCCACTCAAGCAGGCTCTGGTATTGAGCTTTGACCCGCTCGCTGGCGTTGTCCCGGCTCGACAGGTCTCCCAATACCTCCAGGAAGAAATGCCCTGATTCATGGAGGAACGTGGACAGGTTGGCGTTTTCCATGAGCTCAATCTGAAAACGTTTGTCTTCCCGGTTAAATCGAATGCGGCCGCGATTCCCTGCACTGGTCTCGCCACCCCCTGAGCCCTGGGAAAGAACCGTCTCGGAGTCGATTGGGCCCCGGCTGTCCATGCGGCGCAGCGCGGCCTTGATAGAGTCATTGTCCATCTCGGCAACTGACAAGCCAAGGCGTTCCAGTTCGGCAGCGATGGCGGCCACGTCTTGCGAGCGTTCACCGGCGTTCAGCGGTTCTGATGTTTGGGCCTGTTGTTCAGGGGCGGTGTCCGTTTCAGCTGTCGCCTTCTCGCGTATCTCATTGAGTAAGGGGTCCAGCGAGTCCAGATTGTTGGCTGTCAGAGCCTCAGGTAGTTGTTGAGAAATGTTGAGATTGTAAGAGCGGAACAGCTCGTAAGGGTCCAGGCTTTCGCTTTCGGCCTGAGTCTCGAAAAATGCCCGGTAGAGCGTGGCGTTGCGCTCAGCGGTGCGGCGCTCCATGCCGGTTGCGGTCAGTGCCTGGGTAACTTCCTGAAAAACTTGGTCACCGGAGGCCAGCAGTTCATCCTTCTGCGCACTCAGTACATCGTCCAGCGCCGGCCGCGCTTCCTCGCTCATCCAGGCCTCAGCCTCTGCCGGGCTCATGCCGAGCGGTTGCGTTCTGGCGAGCTCAATAAAGTCTTCTGCCAGCTCCAGGGGCGCAATGATTGAGGCGAAGTCCTCCATGGATACCGCGATATCAGAGCCGGTGGCGAGTCCTTCGGTGTACTGACTGCCTACAGAGTCCATGCGTTTGGCGTATTCATCCGGATCCATGTCCCGGGATTGGAAGAGCTCACGGAAATCTTCGGCGCCAATGAACACTTCTTTCGCGGGCGCCTGTTCGTTCAGCTTGGCTATCAGTTCTTTCAAGGCTTGGGTGTCACGCTTCTGGAGCTTGGTCTGGTTCACCGCCTCTTTCACATTGGTGAGATACGCTCTGTCTCGCTTTGCCGTGCGGTAGTCCAGCGCTTTGCGGGTGAAGGTCTCAGCAATTCGACGGCCACCAAACACAGCGACTTCGGGCGTGGACGTGGCAGCGCCAGCAATCATTTCTATGGCGACTTCAGCCCCATCTACTTCACCATCCGCCAGCAGCTGGCCAAGGGCCTCACCACCGCCCTCAAAGGCTGACTGAACCGGAACCTGGGCCATGACGTTCAGCAATTCTCGTTGCGGCCCTGTTAGCGCTCTGGAGCCGATGGCGGCCGGTGCCAACAGCTTACCGGCTACTCCGAAGCTCAGCAGATCCATTGCGGCTACGCCTCCTGCCTTCAGAACTGCCTCGCCCCCAATTTCTTCCATCAGGTCGGAATCAGCGAAGGCCGCCAGCAGTACATCGGTGTCGGTGACGTCTACTCCGGCTTTCTGCAGTCGGCTGAGGATTTCCAGGCTGCGCTCTGTCTCGAATCCAATGGCAGCGGCACCAACGCCACCGGTAGCGGCGCCCATGGCGAGCATCGGCAAGGAGAGGGCAGTAGCCCGGGTTGCTTCCTGAAGGATGATTTCAGGATTGTTGAAGATTGCGCCGGTGACACCGGTGAAGCCCTCAGCTTCTGTCAGGCGCGGGTTTCTCGGCAGTCCCTGGCGCTCTGTCTCGGTCTCTACGGTCGCTTGTGCGGCCTCTGTGGCTGATTGCTGGCGGTATCCAAGAAGCTCTTGGCGCTTGTCCTCCGACTGTCTGAGGAAGTAATCGACATTGGAGTGAATGCCGAGCTCCCGGACCCGCTCGTCTGTTTGGGCCCACTCGCGGGCCTTTTCCCGGCCCTGAGTTTGGAGGATTTCCTCAGCTTGCTCGAGCACCGGAATCACCGGAGCATTGGCCGCGGCTTTCTGCGAGGTGAAGGCAGACCGAATGCTGAGAAGGGCATCGCGTACAGGAGTGACCAGATTTCGCTCCAGAGCGGTTTGTTCGTAGTAGTCACGGTTCTGGATGGCGTCATCAAGAGCCTTAATGTTGGCAAGGTCATCTCGGGACAGATCCAGGTTGTACTTTTCTGTGAGCCATTCCTGGCCAGGGTGAGAGAGTGCAGCCACCTGGGCGCCGGTCTCGCGCTGCCTGGCTCGAAATTCCACCTCCTGCTTGTGACCTTTGACGATTTCGGGGTTCAGTCCGGTGGCTCTGGAAAGGCCGATTACCTCAGCAATCTCATCAGGCGGGTTACCCATTGCGCGTTTCAGTGCGCGGTTTAGCAGCACGTTCCTTTGCTGTTCTACCTTCTTGATTGACGCCTCGTAAGGGTTGGGTGGCGCCAGCGGTTGGCGTCTCTCCGGTGTTGCTGACTTATCATTTCCTATCGTTTTCTGGTCGATCTGGTCTGCAATCTCGTTGTATGGATTCACCATGGAAGCCTCCCGGCCAGCTGCTTCAGGAAAAGCGGTTGTAGAATTGCTGCATGTCATCGTCACCAAGCGCGCTGTTGCCCCGGTTGGTGTTCAAGTCGTTCAGCGTCTCGTATGCGGCCTCTATGGATTTGCCTTGCCTGGCCAGCTCATCTGCAACGTCCTGTAGAACAAAACTCAGGTGAGGCATTCCGATTGGCGTTGTGCCCTGAACAACCTCATCAAGGCTGTGCACTTCTACTGCCGGCAGGCATTCCCGCTGGTTAACCGTCTCCAAGTGCCTCTTGATCTCAACTTCGGGAAAGCCTCGAGCACGCAGCACTTCAGCAACCCTCACGAGGGCAGGAATTCGCTTCTCGTTGTAAATCGGCCCTAGTGGATCCGGCATAGTCGGAAGGTGTTTCTTGGAGGTTACCCAGCCGGGTTCTTGCGGTTCTTCGCCCTGTTCGAACGTTTCCCCTCGTGGCGCTTTCCAGGGGTGGTAGAGGTAAACCTTGGTGTTGGGGAATTCTGAAGGGTGATCTACCCAGCCATCACCGGTGGGCTCTGTGCCTTCCTCGAAGTTTTTCCCAAGTGGGGGAGGGGCAAGCTCTGGGTGGAATTTTGTTACCCGCATTGGTGTTTCTCCTCTGCTTGAAGCTGACGCTGTTTTTCGAGGTGGTCCAGTTCGATGAGTTTGCCGGCTGCGGCGAGGTCGCCTTGGTCTGCAGCGCTGCGGAGCATTGCGTAATAGGTCTTGAGGGCTTTCTTGGAGGGCTTGGCGTTGGTGGCGCCTCTTGTGCGTGCCATAGCGATACCTCAAACAAAAAGGTTTAAGTCAGCTTACGTTTTACTGTGTCTTTGTCTGACAATCTTCGTAATGTACTTTTGTCCTACTGTCCTACAATTATAACAGTTTTGCATTGATATATGCGCGGATAAACAGTGTTTATTCTTCGAGCTATGAGGGAGGTTTTCGGACCAGTATGCGCGCGTGAAGTTGGGCAATGACGACCAGGGCGGGAAGGTGTGATTCTTCCAGGGCGCCCCGGCCTCAGTTCAGTTGAAAGAGCCTTGTTTACTTTTCTCCCCAAACAGCTGCACGCCTTTCTACATATCTGAATACGTCGGCAAGGGGGACAACTCTACATCCGGCGACCCTTTCAAGCTGAAAATCACCATTTACTATGGCCACCTCCACTTCTAGGTTTGTCATCAATGCATATTTCGGTATTTCATAGACTGCCAGGCATGGCGCCTGGCCTTTAAAGTACCAACCTGGCTGGTAGCGTTCGGTGAACTCGGGTTGCGTCGTCTCATCACTCATTGACTGTAGTCCTGTTCTCTAATGGGGCAGTGCAAAGGTCGATGTAAGCCTGTCTAAGTGACGCGCCCTGTTCGCAGTAACGTTTCAGTGGGGCGTGGCAATCAGCGCAGGCCATGAGATGGTCTATCAGGTCTTCGTGAGCAGGCTTCCAAACCTGCATCCTCTGAACGTGTCCAGATCGATTCTCTGGTGAACGCTTGAAGCTCGGATAATCCTCTGTCAGCGGTATACCGTCTGAGCGCATCAGCCTGAAGTAGGCGATTAGATGGCTTCGACTGATTAGCCCTTCTGCTATGTCCTCCATGTCATCTTCAGACAGAAGGGATCTCAGGATGTTGGGGCAGGCCCCGAGGGTTTGCGCGATCTCATGCAAAGGAGCCTCAAGTCTTCGTGGCTTACGGTTTCGCTCAGCTTCTCTAGGTTCCTTGGGGTAACTGAGGTAACTGAGGTTACCTGTCTGATTTTCCTCACGGTTTTCGGTTACCTTGGCCTCTTTGCACGGGGTAACCGGGGTAACCGGGCGCTCTGCAAACTTACGCAATAGCTCGGCATAACTCATGGTTCTGGATCCTCCAAGCGTAGCGCGTACAGAGCGACGACTTGCCCTGAAATTTTCTTACGCTTCGAGCGTTTGTTGCCGTCCCGCTCCACTATCCATCCTGCGGATTCGACGGCTTCCAGAATACGAGGCATATCATGGCCATTGCCGGCTTCTTTCAGGCCTGGCGCGTTGAAGTAATAAACCCGGCCATCCTGGGTGTCCTCCCAATACCCGGCCCTGTCTCTAACCGGCGGAGCGATCTCATTCGTTGGGTTACGTTCGGAGAATCGGCTGTCACCGTGCCTCGCGATGAAGTCACGTATTCCGCTCAAGATTTGTCGGTGTTCCGTGCTGCCTTGCCCTCTGAATGATCGCCATTCGTTGAACGCATCCATCGCAGCAGTAAGGGCCTCTCCTTCGGCCCATCCAGTGATTTGGTACTCAGTGGCCTTCTCTCCTGCCATGGCAATCAATGCAAACGTACTGCCAGCCCGTGATTCGACGCCGTCCGACCCAGTGAAGCCGGGAAGGTTGCACGTTTCCGCGTACAGCCCGGGCAAATCGCTCTCGTCTTGGATCAGGCGCGCCACAAACTCGGGGCCCGCCAAGCCGTAATCCTTGCTAGTGGCTTCCTTAAGGGCGTTCGAGAACTGGCTGCCACTCTCCAGGCCGTGCAGTTTGTCGAATGCGCCATGAACGCGATTCGTGCCTGGGAGATCCAGTAGACGGGCCTCCTGGCCAGCTTTCACTTTTTGTCCAGATTCATTCATGTGTGCAGAGAGACTTCGCTCACCGCTGGACAGGGCCATGATCCGCCAGCGTGCAGAAAGCCGGGCGCCACCGGTTCGCGCAGCTCTTTGCTTTCCGTGGCCATTCGCTAAGGCGTAGACGATTGAACCAATCTCTTTCGGATTGCTCTCACTGATTTCATCGAGGGGAAGGAGAGTGTCATTCCTTGCTGAAGCGGTAGCCTCGAGGCCATTGCCGGTTGCTCTCCAGGAGCAGACGAAATCAGGTGCTCCCCAAATACTGGCGGCGATTTGGAGTGCCGTTGTCTTTCCTTTGGATGAATCGCCCATCAGGTGGATACCGGCGCCACCGGTGTGCTGTTGGCGAGCCTTCAGAATCAGCGGGCCGGCGAAGGCAACGGAAATTGCCAACACCAAGACAGGGTTGCCTTCGCATCGCTTGGATACGTTGTTGCGCCATGACTCCAGGGTGCCGCGTTGAACATAGGCATCGTGGGCTGCATGCTCCGATTGAAAGCGTATTTCTGTTTGGCCGATAGTTGCCCCCGGAAGAACAAACGCATCGGTGTCAGGCCCCCAACCGGTTGTGGTCGCTGCAATGATCCACCGGTTTGGGTACTGGCTCATCATCCATTGCAGTAAGAGTCGCTGAGCTTGAAGGTTGTATCTAAGCCCATTGCTCAGCAGCTCGCCTCGCAATTCTTCGCCACTGCCTTTAAGCAGATGTAACGGGGCTGCCCATTCCTTCCACTTGCCGGATGGATCGCAGAACCGCAAAAGTAGCCCGTGATTGCTCCCATGCTCGTCTTGAGTAAGGGCAATTGAGTGGATTGGAGTGCTTACCCATGTGTCCAATGGTTCCGGTTCACTGTCACCGTGTGCCTTGCTCCAGCCGTGCCAGTACAGGCCTGGCTTTTGAAGCTCGCCGTTCAGCTTGAACCAATCATCATGGGTCGCAAAACACGGGCGGTTTATCTTCGCTTCCTCAGGAGCTTTAGGGGGTGTCGTGAGTGGGCTTTCCGGGTTGATAGTTACCCCGGTTACCTCAAGTTTTTCGTTGGGGTTACCGCTGGAAGCGTTGGGAGACAGGGGAGTTACCCCGGTTACCTCGGTTACCTCCGAAATCTGTAGTGCAGTGCTGGTTTCGCTCATGCTGCCCCCTTCCGCCAATTTGACAGGTCGTTGAAGTCGGAAAGGTTTAGAGGGGCTGCTGGCGGCCACTGCGGAAGCGCATATCGTGCACCAGCGGCCAAAGCCGCAGATCTGGCGGCGGTCGCTCCCGGATTGCCTGGTGTTGTCCGGTCATCATCTCCACATACGATCAGGTCGGCATCGGGCCAACGGTTCCGGGCTCCTGTTGCGACTGCCTGAAGGTTTCCGCAGTCCACTGCAGCTAACACCAACGCGGCAGGATCTGACTCTGCGAGGGTGCAGCCGGTGGCCCAGCCTTCGCATATCAAAACGCGGGCAGGGTAGTCCGGTCCATCCACGACGATGAAGTGACCGGCCTTCTTTCCGCCAGCCATCAAACGTTTCTCACCGGCTTCGTCTATGGTTTGCAGGCTCCAGGCCTTACCGTTGAAATCCGTCAGCAATAACACAAGCTCTCTGCCATGCTGGCGGGCTCTGTGCGGCTGTATCCCCTTTCGTAGAAGGTAGGGATGAAATTGGTCGGCTGTCGCGGAAGAGTGCCAGCGGCGGCCTGCTTCGATGGCTCTGGCTTCCCATTGGCGGGCCTGCTCTTCCTCTCTGGCTTCTCGCGCTCTATCCATTCGGCGCTTCAGCTCTCGCTGTTCAGCTCGCGTCATGGAGTTTAAGTGACCGGCTATCCACTTCATTTCTGCCCCGGTTGCCCAGTCTCCGGCAATCACCACAAACGGAAGGCTTCGATCATGGTAGGCAATCAACCATCCGTTTTTGCTTCGAGGCTTTGTGACTGTTCCAAATCGCACAGGTTTGCCCTCCGCCTCAGCCAGTCGTGAGAGGAGGGCGTCAGGATTCGCGGGTTCTATACCCGCTTCAAGCAGAGCTGTGCGTATTGAATCTAGGAGGGATGCGTATCCTCCAGCAGCTTCGTCGTGCTTACGATTTACTGTGTTTTGATCCGATTGTCCGATGCTATACTTGAACCGGGTCTGGCGCTTGGCTTCTTCGGGAGCGGGCGCTCTTTTCATTTCTGGCCCTCCCTCATAGTGACGTAACCAAGCAGCGCTTCCATCGAAACAACTTTGCAGCCAGATACCTTCTCGACCTTCAGCTCATCTCGGCCTACGGCATCTGTTACTTCTGATGCGGTCAGATTCAAAGTGCGGGGCACTTCGGACAGAGCCATGTACTGGCGGCCTGCTTTCCAGAAAAAGCCTGGCTTAACGGGGGGTTGAACTCTCATAAGTCACCTCTACCGGATGTCAGATTGTGTGAGCCCATACCCAGTGAAGGGCATTAGGCTAAATCAGAGCTTTGGTCTGGCTTATGCGGCGCGGTCGCGCTCGGCAATGCGGGCCTGAATCCACTGATGGACCTCTGATTCAATCCAGCCAACGGCAGAGCCATTGCGAGAGAGTTTGATTGATTGCGGGAACTCGCCGGCACTCTGCAGAGCGTAGAGCTTGCTACGGCTGAGTCCTGTGCGGCGGAGCGTTTCGGAAAGTCTCAGGATTGAGTAATCGGATGTGGACATAACTACCTCACGGATCTGGTATCAGTTATGCCGTATCGGGAAGGGATGCAAAACGTAACAGGCTGGCGAGGTAGCAGAATTGTGCTATATAAGCCTTGCTGTTATCGTTAAAGGGCTATTAGGGGTCTCAATCTTAATAGCGCCCATCCGTTCTACGGCTCTGGGTTCGGGCGGGGCGGAGGTATTTGGCGTACTTCCGTTTCCCGCTTTCTCTATCTGTCCGAACAGTTCCAAGGTTATTTCAGACCGTTTAAGTGGACAATCACCACTTCCTGTACGTCTCCTGCCAGTCCCTCTGGCTACATCTGAACCCTGTAACGTCCGAACAGTTCCAAGGCTACCATGATATTTCTGGTATGACCGGGATGTGACATGAAGAGTGTCATCATCGCCTAGTGAGTCCTTTCGCTTGCCTCGGAACTCCATAACGTCCGAACGCTTCCCAAGGTATAAAGTCCTGAATAAGTCCGCAAGTAACGCTTCATCAAATTGCTGGCGATCCACCACTCGGCCCTTGTGCGGTGCAGATTCAATAACATCAATACACACCTATACACATCAGAATCATCATTTTGCGATTGCCGAAAGCAATCGGTAATCGTTCTTTTATTTAAAAATAAAATGACTTTATTGCGAGCTCTTATATCTGAGAGGGACCACTTTTCCCCCTTTCTTCAGACTGTCGAGGTAATCAGCCCATTGCTGCATCATGGCTGTTCTTTCCTCCATCCGGGCAGATCGGTTGTACGCGGCGGCTACCTGATTCCGCTGGCGGTGTGCCAGTTGGAGCTCGATAACTTCCGGGGGCCAGCCCATCTCATGCAGGAGCGTTGACGCGGTTGCTCTGAATCCGTGCCCTACCATCATTTCGCTGTCATAGCCCATGCTTCTCAGGGCGGTATTGATGGTGTTCTCTGACAGGGGGCGGCCTGGCTTGATCGACTCGAAAACAAACGGCCTTTTCCCGGTCAGTTGCTTGAGCGGTTTCAGGATCTCGATAGCCTGGCGGGGGAGGGGGATTTTGTGGTCTGGCACTTGGCCGGCCCTTTTCGCCTTCAGCGTCCCTTTCATCCGGTCGCCGGGAACAATCCATATACCGGCCTTGAGATCGATCTCATGCCAAACAGCCTTTCTCAGCTCCCCAGGGCGCAAGAACAGCATAGGGGCCAGCTGCAGGGCGGCGCACGTTGCCGGCTGTCCTGAATAAGCCTCAATGGCTCTGAGCAGGCCTCCAAGTTCGTCAGGCTTCGTGATGGCGGCTCTGTTCTGTGCGGGTACCGCTTTCAGGAGTCCCCGCAAATCGGCGGCAGGGTCTCGGCTGGCTCTGCCTTCGGATATAGCGAAGCGGTATATCTGGCTGATTCTCTGGCGCATCCGGTGCGCGGTTTCGTGCTTGCCCTTGGTTTCGATCTTGCGCAATACCTGCAGAACCAGAGGCGGCTCAATCTCAGTTATTGGCATAGTGCCAAGGTGCGGATAGATCCAATTGGTCAGGCGGTTGCGGGTAACGTCTATGGTGCTGTCCTGCAGCTGGCCTTTCTGGAGCTTGAGCCAGTCCTCGGCAACGGCCTTGAAGGTATTGGAAGCGGCTGAAAGGTTCTTGGCGCCCTCTGAGCGGCGATGCGTAACGGGGTCTTTCTTCTGTGCCAGGAGCTTGCGGGCTTTGTCCCGACCTTCCCGGGCTTCCTTGAGCGTAACCTCTGGATAGCTTCCCAGGCTGAAAACCTTTTCCTTTCCGCCAAACCGATAGCGAAACCACCAGACTTTTGATTCAGGTTTGACTACCAAGGTCAGGCCGCCACCGTCCGCCAGCTTTCGCCGTTTCTGGCCTTCCGGCTTTGCTGCCTTGACCATTTTATCCGTGAGTTTGTTTGTCTCTCTGGCCATACGCACCACCTGTGCTGATTTGCGGGTACTGGCTGGCCAAACATTGGCCAGTACCCTCAAGAGTACCCGTAAAGTGTGGGTACTTCCATACTTGTCCCATTGTGTCCGAAGTGTGCTAGTATTGTTTGTGAAGTCTTGCAGCGCGGGGCTTTCAGGGGAGTTTGTGGATGCGGCTGGATGCTGTCTTGGTACCCCCGGCAGGACTCGAACCTGCTACCTTCCCCTTAGGAGGGGGACGCTCTATCCAGATGAGCTACGGGGGCATTATCGCGAGAAGGGCGGTATGATAGCGGGCTAAGACCTGAGGCTCAAGGTTCGGTCCGGTTTCAGAGAATGTCACGGAGTGTGTTTTGCCAGATCCTTTCTCGCTAAGCGTGATTGTTCCCGTGTGGATGGAAGCGGCAGGTGTAACCGACACCCTGCGCGCCCTGCAACCGATCCGTAACCGGGGGCATGAGGTGGTTGTCGTTGATGGTGGCAGTACCGATCGAACCGTTGAGCTGGCCCGGCCACTTTGCGACAGGGTGGTTGTGTCAGAGAAGGGCCGGGCGCTTCAGATGAACGCCGGCGCGGCAGTTGCAAAGGGCGATCTACAGTTGTTTCTGCACGCAGATACGCGCCTGCCGGAAGAAGCTCTGGAGCATCTCGCAAGTTTCGTCCATTCCCGTCGCGCCTGGGGGCGGTTCGATGTGCGGCTGAGTGGTGAGCGGCTGCTTTTCCGGGTTATTGCCTGGTTCATGAACCAGCGCTCGCGCCTGTCAGGCATCTGCACCGGTGATCAGGCAATTTTCGTACGGCGGGACGTTTTCGACGCCCTGGATGGTTTTCACCCGATGCCGCTCATGGAAGATGTCGAATTCTCACGCCGTCTTTGCCTGGTGTCCCATCCTTTCTGTATAAAAGAGCCAGTCGTTACCGATAGCCGCCGTTGGCAGAAATACGGTGCCTGGCGAACGATTTTTCTGATGTGGCAGCTGCGCTGGCGGTATTGGCGTGGTGAATCGCCGGAGTCCCTGGCCCAAATTTACCGATCGGATGTGCGCAATGCCTCAAAGTAATCCGCCTGCGGCGGTTTTTCTCCAGTTTGCCAAATGGCCGGAAGCCGGACGGGTTAAAACCCGGTTGATGCCCGAGTTGGGTGCGGTCGGGGCTCTCGAAGCCCATGTTCGGCTCACGCTGGCTGTGCTGGATAACCTGTGTGCGACCGGCTATCCGGTGGAATTCTGGTGGGATAGACCGGTGGATGACCGGCCCGGCGAGGCGGCCTCTATCATTGAAGAGCTTGATGCCGCCGGCCTGATGCAAGGCGTTCAGGAGGGGAGCACACTGGGCCAACGGATGTATCGAGCGTTGAGTCTGTCTCTTCAGGATTATGACCGGGCATTGGTGGTGGGCAGTGATTGCCCCTCGGTCGATCCGGATTACGCCCGTAACGCCGTCGCGCTCCTGAAAGACTACGACGTTGTGCTTGGGCCCTCAGACGATGGCGGCTATGTCCTGATTGGAGCCTCCCGAGTGGCTGAGGGAATGTTGGATGACATTGCCTGGGGCACGCCGGAGGTTCTGACCCAGACCTGTGAGCGCCTTAAAGCATCGGGGCTCAGCTATTGTTTGCTGGAGCCCCGCTGGGATGTCGACGAGCCCGAAGACTGGGCGCGCTTTCTGCGCACTCTTTGAGTACTCTAGCTGGCGGGCACCGGCGGCAGCTCGGTGAGCCTGCCAAGCGCCCGGTTTGCCTCCAGGCCATTCCCACCTGTAACCACTTCTAATGCCTGCTTGCGCTCCAGGACGGCCTTTTTGAAGGTTTCCAGCAATTGTGGTTTTCCGACCTGCTTGATCGCGTTGGCCAACTGCTGGCGGGAATCAAACGTGTCCATGCCCCGATCAATCTCACGCCAGTAGCGGCTGGAAATCTCGCCGAGTTGCCGGTCCCGCTCGAGTAGCTTGCTGATAACGGCCTGTTTCTCCCGATCAAGGCGTTCCGCTGTCAAAGCGGAGAGGGTTTCCTCAAAGCTGTTGGAGAATTCCTGAACCGCCTGGTCAATCTCTGCCGGGGAAGCGGAAGGTGACTGCACAACAAACCCCAGGGCCGGTGTTTCAAGCATTTCAAAAGGCGTTGCGTAAACGATGTAGCCCATCTGGCGGGTGGTTCGGATCTCTTCGTAGAACGGGCTGCTGATAATCTGGGCCAGCAGCCGGAATCGGGCCCGTTCCTCAAAGCTGGTGTTGTCTCCCTGCATGTAGAGGGTATAGCCCGTGTCCGGATGGTCCACGTCGATGGAGACGAGGGTTTCATTATCTGGCAGCTGGCGCACCTGGCTTCGTGCTACCCGGACCAGCTCGCTGTTGCCCAGAACAATGGCGTCAATTTGCCGCGCGAGGTTAAGAGTCGAGGCCTCGGTAAGGTTTCCGTGCGCCATCATAACCGGGTCAACCTGTGACAGCAGGGCTTCAGAGAAGGACTGCAGTTCCTCGAAGCTAACTTCCCGGGCGGCTCTCAGCTTGGCGTCGGTGGGCCAGGCGCCTTCGATGAGGGACGTCTGGATAAACTCAGAGGTCTGTTCGACGGGGCGATCCTTGGCCTTGTTCTGCAGGCCGTCAATCAGCTGCTGCCGGGCGATCTCGAAACGTTGTTCGGTCAGTTCCGGTGCAGCCACCTGGAGCAGAATCCGGTTCATCAGGGTATGGAGTTTGTCGTTGTAACCGCCGACCCGGACCGTGATACCCCTGAGATGCGGATAGACGCTGTAATCCAGGCCCGCAAGACTGGCGGAGTAAGCCCAGGCGTTCAGATTGGCATTGATAGCGTCCACCAGCAGCTGAGTGAGCACGTAGCTGCGTGCCGACGCTCGGGTGGCAGGCGTACGAAGGCCCACAAACACGTTGGCTTTCGGGGTATCAAACCGGGTATCCCGGGCAAACCAGACATCCATTCCCTCGATGGTTGCCAGTTGTGTCGGCTGCGCCATGGTTTTTCCGGGCACCATCGCAAGATCTTCCGGCACAAATGGATTCTCCGGTGGCAGGCGCAGCTGGGCAGCGAGTTCTGGCAGGCTCTGGGTCCTCAGTGTTGCCGGGTCGAGTGGTTCCCGGGCCCACGCCGCTTCGTACCAGTCGGTTCGGTTCGGATTTTCAAGTTCAGGCTCCGGTGCCAGAACGAAAGCAAGGAGGTTGTCCGGCGTCAGCCTGTCCAGAATGTCGCGGTACTGTTCCGGCGCGAAGCGCTCAACCAGCCAGGGCGCCCGCAAAACGTCTTCGGCGGGATAGTCCTGGAGGTAACGAGAAAGGCGCATGGCTTCGTGCAGGGGGTTACCCTGTTCGCGGAATCGAAAATCGATGCGAGCCAGGTTCTGCATTTCCAGGAAACGCCGCTCGCTGATGCCTTTCTGTCGAATCTTCTCGATGTAATCGAATACCAGCGGCAGGATGTCCTCATGGCGAGCCAGTCCTTCCGGTGTCAGGGAAATGCTGATTTCGAGGGTGGCGTTCTCGCCGGTATCCATGCCCAGGCCTGCGGAGAGGCTTTCCGCCAGACCGGCCCGTTTCAGAACATCGAACAGGCTGCCCGGGCCCTCGTGGCCGAGCAGGTTGGCCACGTAGCTGGCGGGTTTGGTGCGGTAGTTCGCTTCCTGGGACGGAATAGGGAACGTGAGCGACAGGCTTCGAACGTCCTTCAGTGCTTCTGCTGTGACCTTGGCTGGCAGCTCATCTGAGCGGTACAGGCTGGCGACGTGACGCTTGGTCTCAAGGTTGCGGTTTTCAATGGCATCGAACCGCCCTCGCACCATGGATTCCAGCTCGTCCAGGGTTTGGGGCCCGTAAACCGCCAGGCTCATGATGTTCGAGGAGTAATGCTGCTTCCAGAACTCGATCAGGTCCGGCCGAAGGGGATTTGCTTCCGTATTCTCAAGGGTGCTCAGGTTTCCGACGGCAAAGTGACTGAAGGCGTGATCCGGATTGCTAACGGCCTTCTTGACGGAATAGAAGCGTCGACCATCGTCTTTCTGTTTGGCGCTGAACTCCGAGTGCACAGCGTTGCGCTCACGATCCACCAGTTCTGCGGTAAATAAGGGCGCGGAAAATTGCTGGGCGAACCGATCCAGTGCCGGTTCCAGAAATTCGGCCTGAACATCGAAGAAGTAGTTCGTGTCCTGGAACGCGGTGAAGGCGTTGTGCTGGCCACCGTGGCTCTTAATGAACTGCTGGTACTCGCCAGGATCGGGGTATTTCTCGGTCCCAAGGAACAGCATGTGCTCGAGGAAGTGGGAGAGGCCTTCGCGCTCCGCCGGATCATCTCCGCTACCAACAGCAACGTTCATTGAGGCCGCTGCTTTGTCTGCATCCTCATCAGACACCAGAATGACCTTCAGGCCGTTGTCCAGTTCGATAAACCGGTATTGGTTGTCGTCATTGGGGCTCTTCTCCGGAATCTGCGCTGCAAGAGCAAGGGTGCTGAACAGCAAAAGTATGAGCAGGGAAAACAGGCGTGAGATCGGGTTCTGCATGGAGTTCTTCCTGACGGTACGTGTGTTCATAGGCCCTCTGGGATCCGGAGAAGACGTTTGCGAATCAGTGCATCAGCGCGTTGCGGGTGCTTTCAGGCTGCTGGTCAAGTGTTTTACGTGCCAGGTCGGCGGCTTTCTCACTGTCCAGCTGGCCCGAGGCAATACGCTCGAGAACCGTGGCCATGATGGCGACGGACTGGCGATAATCTGCGAACTCGGCCTGGAAGGCCTTGTCGATGGCCTCGTAGACCGCCTGAATTTTCTCTTCCCGTGAACCAGCGTTATCGGCTGTGTCGTTGATGGCCTTCAGGCAGGCCCGGGCAATCGAAATGCAGCGTTCCGCGTTGGGATTGTCTTTCTGCATAGTAGGGGTTCCGGAGGTCGGTGTTCCTGTGAAAACAAGAGATGCCAAAAGGCGCGATAAGTTCCCGATTATGTCATTGCTGGCGGGCGCTTTCATTGCATTGTGGTAATCCGGAAATTGAGCATGCACGGGGCAATTCCTGTGCTAGTCTCAAAAACATTGTGTCGACGAACCGGACAGGCATGTCCCGCTTGTCGGGTCAGAAATTTAGAGTAATAGCTCTATACAAAACAAAGGCTTACAGAGTAAAAGCTCTAAAAAAGTTCGATACATGAAGGTTGCAATTAAGTACAATGCCGGCGTTTCCGGAAAACTCTAAGACTTTAGTCGTATGGGTGCCGGCATGGATAGACAACAACAGAGCAACAGGCAGGGTGGAAGATTGATGAATTATTTCCTGACGGGTGGCACCGGATTTATTGGCCGTTTCCTGGTGGAGAAGCTTCTGGCACGTGGTGGCACTGTCCACGTACTGGTGCGTGAACAATCCCAGGACAAGCTGGACAAATTGCGTGAGCGCTGGGGCGCGGATGAAACCCAGGTGAAGGCCGTCATAGGCGACCTGACCAGCAAGAATTTGGGCATCGACGCCAAGACGATGAAAGCCCTGAAAGGGAAAATCGACCACTTCTTTCACCTCGCCGCCGTGTACGATATGGGCGCAGATGAAGAAGCCCAGCAGGCGACCAATATCGAGGGCACCCGCGCTGCGGTGAATGCTGCGGAAGCGATGGGCGCCAAGCACTTCCATCACGTTTCTTCCATTGCGGCTGCCGGTCTGTTCAAGGGAATCTTCCGCGAAGACATGTTCGAGGAAGCCGAGAAGCTGGATCATCCGTATCTGCGGACCAAGCACGAATCTGAAAAGGTCGTTCGTGAGGAATGCAAGGTTCCCTTCCGCATCTACCGCCCGGGCATGGTGATTGGGCATACCGCTACCGGTGAAATGGACAAGGTGGATGGCCCCTACTATTTCTTCAAAATGATTCAGAAAATCCGCCACGCGCTGCCCCAGTGGGTTCCGACCATTGGTGTCGAGGGTGGGCGTCTGAACATTGTGCCGGTGGATTTCGTGGTTAACGCCATGGATCACATTGCTCACCTCGAGGGTGAAGACGGCAAGTGCTTCCACCTGGTGGATACCGATCCGTACAAGGTTGGCGAAATTCTCAACATTTTCAGCGAGGCTGGTCACGCACCCCGGATGGGGATGCGGATCGATTCCCGCATGTTCGGCTTTATTCCGCCATTCATTCGCCAGAGCTTGAAGAACCTGCCACCGGTGAAGCGTCTGACGTCGGCCATTCTTGATGACATGGGCATTCCGCCATCCGTGATGTCGTTCATCAATTACCCGACCCGTTTTGACGCCCGCGAAACCGAGCGCGTTCTGAAAGGCACCGGCATTGAAGTGCCCCGCCTGCCGGACTACGCGCCGGTGATCTGGGATTACTGGGAGCGCAATCTGGATCCGGACCTGTTCAAGGACCGCACGCTCAAGGGCACGGTTGAAGGTCGCGTCTGTGTGGTGACCGGTGCTACGTCCGGTATTGGTCTTGCAACTGCCCAGAAACTGGCAGACGCCGGCGCGATCCTCGTGATCGGTGCCCGCAAACTCGAGCGCCTGAAGGAAGTGGCCGCAGAGCTGGAGTCCCGGGGCGCAAGCGTACACGCCTATCCCTGCGATTTTTCCGACATGGATGCCTGCGACGAGTTCGTGAAGACCGTGTTGGATAACCATGGCCAGGTCGACGTGCTGGTTAACAACGCCGGGCGCTCGATTCGCCGTTCACTGGATCTGTCGTTCGACCGCTTCCACGATTTCGAGCGCACCATGCAACTGAACTACTTTGGTTCCGTTCGTCTGATCATGGGCTTTGCGCCCAAGATGCTTGAGAATCGCCGCGGTCACGTGGTCAACATCTCGTCCATCGGTGTGTTGACCAACGCTCCCAGGTTCTCGGCTTACGTGGCTTCCAAATCCGCGCTGGATGCCTTCAGCCGCTGCGCCGCTTCGGAATGGTCGGATCGCAATGTCACGTTCACCACCATTAACATGCCGCTGGTGAAAACGCCGATGATTGCGCCAACCAAGATCTACGATTCTGTCCCCACGCTAACGCCGGACGAGGCTGCGACCATGGTTGCTGATGCCATCGTCTACCGGCCGAAGCGAATCGCTACCCGTTTGGGTATCTTTGCCCAGGTGCTTCATGCCCTGGCGCCCAAGATGGCCGAGATCGTCATGAACACCGGTTACCGGATGTTCCCGGATTCACCGGCCGCCGCTGGTAGCCGTTCCGGGGAGAAGCCGAAGGTGTCCAGCGAGCAGGTGGCTTTCGCCGCCATCATGCGGGGCATCTACTGGTAACGCAGTTGCCCCGAATCGAGTGGGAGGGGGAGTTATTTCCCCCCCCCCCCATATTAATGGGTTAAAAGAGATTCGCCTCTTTTATAAAGTGTTCTGGGCTAAAGAAAACCAGCCGATAGCCGATGGTTAACATAAGAACAATATAAAAGAAGGGCTATTGATGACTCTCAAGAAACGTCTTTTGCTGACTTTGCTGCTGGTTGGCCTGCTTCCCGTCATTGCCATCTCATTTTTTAACGCCGAAATTGCCCGACAGAGCCTGACGGAACAGGCGTTGCAACGACTCTCTATTGCGGCTACCAATAAGCAGCATAGTGTTGAAGATTATCTCAGCACTATTGCCCGGCAGCTGAAAGCCATGGCCAATAATCGCGGGACCCGAACGGCGGCCCAGGGGTTTGGTTTGGCATTCCAGAATTATGAAAAACTGGTACAAGAGGAGCAGTCGACCTTACGAGAAAACGTCGAGGCTTATTATCAGCAGAATTTTTTGCCACCCTTGCAGCAAAATGGTGGTGCTAACGGACGTTCAGCCTCGGACTTCGTTGCATCCCTCAGCAAAAACAGCCTGGCTCTGCAGATGGGTTACATCGTGGACAACCCGAATCCTGTGGGGCAGAAAGACGAATTGGTATCGGCTGACGTCCATATCGCGCAGTTTTATAACACGCTTCACAAACAGTGGCACACCTCGTTCAAGGAGTTTCAGGAGGCGTTCGGCTACTACGATATTTATCTGATTGATGCCGATACAGGCCATGTTATCTATTCCGTAGCCAAAGAGGTGGATTTTGCTACCTCCCTGAAAGACGGTCCTTACGCGGATTCTGGCCTGGCGGCAGCTTATCGTCAGGCGATGTCTGACGGACAGGATACTGCTCCGACTTTTGTTGATTTTACTCGGTATGTACCGTCCTACGGTGCGCCCGCCGGATTTGTGGCAACCCCCATATATTCCGAAAAAGATGAGCGGCTGGCCGTGCTGGCCTTCCAGTTCCCCATCGACAGCCTGAACAACATCATGATGGAACGAGATGGCATGGGCGAAACCGGGGATGCCTATCTGGTGGGGCCGGATAACCTGATGCGGTCAGACTCCTACCTGGATCCGGAAAACCGCAGTGTTGTCGCTTCCTTTGCCGACCCGGAGAATGGACGCATTAGTTCGACATCGGTGGATGAGGCCCTGGCCGGAAATTCCGGTGAAGGCGTGGTTACGTCCTACCGTGGCGAGCCAGTGTTTTCCGCCCACAGGCCAGTTACCGTAGGCGGGCTGAACTGGGCGCTGGTGGCGGAGATTAGCGAAGACGAGGCCTTGGCGCCGGTGCGTGAAATGTGGACGCTGGCGGCGATAGCCATTGCTATTGTGCTCCTGGCTGTGGCGGCCGTGGCGGTCTGGACCGCAGTGCGGATCATGAAACCCCTCGGCAAAGACCCGTCCGAATTGCAGGCACTGGCGGAACAGGTAGCTGCAGGTAACCTGGTCATTGATTCGTCCGACAGTGACAATGCCACGGGCGTATACGGCTCCATGCTCAAGATGGTGTCAGACCTGAAAGAAGTGATCTTCAAGGTTGAAGAAGCGTCCCAGCGCCAGGCCAGTGCATCTGAACAGTTGTCCGGTACCACCTCGCAGACCCTGGACAGTGTGAATCAGCAGGCAGAGCAGACTGAGCAGGTGGCGTCGGCCATTGAAGAAATGTCCTCTGCCATCAGCGAGGTGTCCCAGAATACCTCGGAATCGGCAGCCGCCGCCCGGCGCACTGATGAGGCGGTCAGCCGCAGCGCCACCGAGGTGGAATCCTCCGCTGAGGACACCCGTGCTATGGCCAGGAAACTGGAGGAAGCAGAAGCCGGCATAGAGGACTTGCGAAAGAATATGGAATCCATCACCAGGGTTCTGGATTCGATAAAGTCCATC
>NZ_DDOI01000133.1:0-14925 GCF_002341575.1 Marinobacter sp. UBA2498
TTAATAGTTAACAGTGAACAGTTAATAGCGCGCGGTCAGGGTGGTAGCGGCACCGAAGGCCGTGCCCGCGTACATTGCGTTTGAGCAACGCCTGTCTTGCTAGATCGCAAACCTCGCAGCCGCGCACTGTTTTCCGCTGTTAACTATTAACTGTTCACTGTTCACTGTTAACTGCTGTCATTAGTTTTCGGACCTTAAACCAGCTCTCCGCGTATTCCTCGTCCGGATCGGAGTCGTAGACGATGCCACCGCCGCCGTGGCAGTGGAGGCGGTCGCCGTCGGTTTGCAGGGTGCGGATCAGGATGTTGCTGTCGAAGCGGCCCTGGTCGTCCTGCCAGAACAGGCTGCCGCAGTAGGCGCCGCGCGGGGCGGGTTCCAGTTCCTGGATGATCTGCATGGCGCGTTTCTTGGGGGCGCCGGTGATGCTGCCGCCGGGGAAGGCGCTTATCAGCGCGGCGAGCGGGGCGACGCCGTCGCGCAGCCGGCCGCGCACGGTGGAGACCAGGTGCTGCACGTTGCTGAAGCGGCGCAGTTCGAACAGCGGGTCCGCCTGGATCGAGCCGGCGTCGCAGAAGCGGCCCAGGTCGTTGCGCAGCAGGTCCACGATCATCAGGTTTTCGGCGCGGTCCTTGGGGTGGCGGAGCAGGGCGCGGCCCAGGGCCCGGTCTTCCACCTCGGTGGCGCCGCGGGGCCGGGAGCCCTTGATCGGCTCGGTCACCACGTCCCGCCCCTGAACACTCAGAAAGCGCTCCGGCGACACGCCGAACACCGCATCCTCCCCGTCCCGGAAGAAGCAGGCGTGGGGCGCCGGGTGCGCCGCCACCAGCCGCTGGAAGCCGCCCAGGGCGTCGCCGTCCCAGCGCGCCTCGAAGCGTTGCGCGTAGTTGACCTGATAGCAGTCGCCGGCGCGCAGGTAGTGCTGAATGCGCGCCAGCGCCTGTAGGTAGTCGGTGGCGCTTTGCTGGGCTTCGAACTCGCGGCGCAGCTGAAAGGGCGCGCGCTGTTCCGGCATCGGGCCGGGCGGGTGATCGAACAGGTGCACGGTGATGCCGGTGCGCTTCCCGGCCACCGGCAGCCCGTGCAGCAGGGCGCCGGTTTCGTAGGGCACCAGGCCGCAGGCGAACCGGCAGCCTTCGGCGAGGGCCTGCTCGACGCGGGCGGGCAGGGCTTCGATGTCCGCCGCGCTGTCGGCGCGCAGCGTCAGCGCCGGCGGCCCCAGGGCCTGGAGCTCGCCGTTTCGAGTCACCACAACTTGCACAGGTTGCACGCTTTCGACCCTGAATTCTCTGAGCGATGGCGGCGGGGCGGGCGCCCGGCCGCGGGGAGCGCGTAGTGTAGCGCCCGTGGCGGCGGCCCGCGAGCCCGGCGCCATTGTCGACAATAACCATTGAAAGGTCGGGGCGGTGCGGGTAGAGTGCCCGCCACTTGGAACAATTGTCGACAATGGCCGCCGCCGAACGGTGATCCGGCCTACCGGAATGAGCGCCCCCCATGAACGAAGTCCTGGTAGACAGCTCGCGCCCCCTGGCGGATCGGGTCTTCAGCCGGCTCCAGGACGATATCGTGCGCGGCGTGATCGCCCCGGGCAGCAAGGTCAGCGAAACCGACCTGGCCGGCCGCTACGGGGTCAGCCGGGGGCCGCTGCGCGAGGCGATCCGCCGGCTGGAATCGCGCAAGCTGCTGGAGCGCGAGGTGCACGTCGGCACCCGCGTGGCGTCGCTCAGCTTCGACGACCTGATCGAAATCTACCATGTGCGCGAGGCCCTGGAAGGGCTGGCCGCCGGCCTCGCCGCCCGGCTGATGACCGCCGAGGAGGTGGCCGGCCTCACCGAGCTGCTCGGCCAGCATGAGCAGCAGCAGGACCTGCGCCACGACACCGCCTATTTTCAACGCGAGGGCGACCTGGATTTTCATTACCGCATCATCCAGGGCAGCCACAATCGCACGCTGATCCGCATGCTGATCGGCGAGCTCTATCACCTGGTGCGCATGTACCGGTACCAATTCAGCACCGTGGCCAACCGGCCGCAAAAAGCCCTGCACGAGCACCGCCGCATTGTCGAAGCCATTGAGGCGCGTGACGCCGAAATGGCCGAGCTGCTGATGCGCCGGCACATCAGCCGGGCACGGGAAAACATCGAACAGCAGGCCCAGCAAAGGAGTCCACAATGACCCAGTCGAACAGTGCCGGCGCCCGTTTCCGGCGCGCCCTGGCCGAGGAACAGCCCCTGCAGATCATGGGCACGATTAACGCCTACACGGCGATGATGGCCGAGCAGGTCGGCTACCGCGCCATCTACCTGTCCGGCGGGGGCGTGGCCAACGCCTCCTACGGGCTGCCGGACCTGGGCATGACCACCATGAACGACGTGCTCGAGGACGTGCGCCGCATCAGCGCCGCCACCGACGTGCCGTTGCTGGTGGACATCGACACCGGCTGGGGCGGCGCCTTCAACATCGGCCGCACGGTGAAGGAAATGATCCGCGCCGGCGCCGGCGCCGTGCACCTGGAAGACCAGGTGGCGCAGAAGCGCTGCGGCCACCGCCCCAATAAGGAAATCGTCTCCAAGGCGGAGATGGTGGACCGCATCAAGGCCGCCGCCGACGCCCGCACCGACCAGGACTTCTTTATCATCGCGCGCACCGACGCGTTCCAGAAAGAGGGCCTGGACGCGGCGGTCGATCGCGCCCGCGCCTGCCTGGAAGCGGGCGCCGACGGCATCTTCGCCGAGGCGGTGCACACCCTGGAAGACTACAAGGCGTTCGCCGAAGGCCTCGGCGGCGCGCCGCTGCTGGCCAATATCACCGAATTCGGTGCCACGCCGCTGTTCACCCGCGAGGAGCTCAGCGACGCCGGCGCCAGCATGATCCTTTATCCGCTGTCCGCGTTCCGCGCCATGAACCAGGCGGCGCTGAACGTGTACCGCACGATTCGCGAAGAGGGCACCCAGAAAAACGTGGTGGACACCATGCAGACGCGCATGGAACTGTACGACTTCCTGGGCTACCACGACTACGAACGCAAGCTTGACGAACTGTTCGCCCAGCAACGCGGCGAATAAATCAACCCGCTGCCGGCCGGTGACGGCACCTGGTGCCCGGTCACGCCGGGCCGGCAGTGTTTCACTTCTTGAGCAGAGGAAAACGACGATGGCAGAGAAGAAAGTTGGCGGCGCCGGCCTGCGTGGCCAGGTAGCGGGCAAGACCGCGCTCTCCACGGTGGGCAAATCCGGCTCCGGCCTGACCTATCGCGGCTACGACGTGAAGGATCTGGCGGAGAACTGCCAGTTCGAAGAGGTGGCGTACCTGATCCTCAAGGGCGAGCTGCCCGACCAGAGCGAGCTGGACGCCTACAAAACCAAGCTGAAAGGCCTTCGCGGGCTGCCCCAGGCGCTCAAGGAAGTGCTCGAGCGGATCCCCAAGGACGCCCATCCCATGGATGTGATGCGCACCGGCTGCTCCATGCTCGGCAACCTGGAAACCGAAACCAGCTTCGACCAGCAGGACGACCAGGCCGACCGCATGCTGGCCGCGTTCCCGAGCATCATCTGCTACTGGTACCGGTTCAGCCACGACGGCGTGCGCGTGGACACCGAGACCGACGACGATTCCATCGGCGCCCACTTCCTGCACATGCTGCGCGGCGAGAAGCCCAACCAGTTGCATGAAACGGTGATGAACGTATCGCTGATCCTGTACGCGGAGCACGAGTTCAACGCCTCCACCTTCACCGCCCGCGTGTGTGCCTCCACTTTGTCTGATATTCACAGCTGTGTGACCGGTGCCATCGGTTCGCTGCGCGGCCCTCTGCACGGCGGGGCCAACGAGGCGGCCATGGCCCTGATCCAGAAATTCAAGACGCCGGAAGAGGCCGAAGAGGGCCTGATGGGCATGCTGGAGCGCAAGGAAAAGATCATGGGCTTCGGCCACGCGATCTACAAAGAGTCCGACCCGCGCAACGCCATCATCAAGCAGTGGTCCAAGAAGCTGGCTGAGGAAGTGGGTGATACCGTGCTGTACCCGGTATCCGAGCGCTGCGAGGAAGTCATGTGGCGCGAGAAGAAGCTGTTCTGTAACGCCGACTTCTTCCACGCCTCGGCCTATCACTTCATGGGCATTCCGACCGAACTGTTCACCCCAATCTTCGTGATGTCCCGGGTATCCGGCTGGACTGCCCACGTGAAAGAACAGCGTGAGAACAACCGCATCATCCGCCCAAGCGCCGATTACACCGGCCCGGCGGATTCGAATTGGGTGCCGATCGACGAGCGGCCGTGATTTTTCACTCTCCTCTCCCCCCCGCGGGAGAGGGGCTGGGGGAGAGGGGGAGCGTGAACATCACACCACGCGGTCTCCCCCTCTCCCTAACCCTCTCCCACAAGGGGAGAGGGAACCAATAAACCAAGATTCCGAGTACTGCCCATGAACACCGACTACCGCAAACCGCTCCCAGGCACCGACCTGGACTACTTCGATACCCGCCAGGCCGTGGAAGACATCCAGGCCGGCGCGTACGAAAAGCTCCCGTACACCTCCAAGATCCTGGCAGAGCAACTGGTTCGCCGCTGCGATCCCGAGGCGCTGACGGATTCCCTCAAACAGCTGATCGAGCGCAAGCGTGACCTGGACTTCCCCTGGTATCCGGCTCGTGTGGTCTGCCACGACATCCTCGGCCAGACCGCCCTGGTGGATCTCGCAGGTTTGCGTGACGCCATTGCCGAGAAGGGCGGTGACCCCGCCAAGGTCAATCCTGTGGTTCCGACCCAGCTGATCGTGGATCACTCCCTGGCCGTTGAGCACGCGGGTTTTGAGAAAGACGCGTTCGAGAAGAACCGTCAAATCGAAGATCGCCGCAACGACGACCGTTTCCACTTCATCAACTGGACCAAGACTGCGTTCAAGAACGTGGACGTGATTCCCCCCGGCAACGGCATCATGCACCAGATCAACCTGGAGAAGATGTCGCCGGTGGTGCAGGTGCGCGAAGGCGTGGCCTACCCGGACACCTGCGTGGGCACCGACAGCCACACCCCCATGGTGGACGCGCTGGGCGTGATCTCCGTGGGCGTGGGCGGCCTGGAAGCGGAAAACGTGATGCTGGGCAACCCGTCCATGATGCGCCTGCCCGACATCGTCGGCGTGGAGCTCACCGGCAAGCTCAAGCCGGGCATCACCGGCACCGACCTGGTGCTGGCGATCACCGAGTTCCTGCGTAAGGAGCGGGTGGTCGGCGCCTATCTGGAGTTCTTCGGCGAAGGGGCGGACAGCCTGTCCGTGGGCGACCGCGCCACCATCGCCAACATGACCCCGGAATACGGCGCCACCGCCGGCATGTTCTTTATCGACGACAACACCCTGGATTACCTGAGACTGACCGGCCGCGAAGACGAGCAGGTGGCCCTGGTGGAGAAGTACGCCAAGGAGACCGGCCTGTGGGCGGACGCCCTCAAGGGCGCGGACTACGAGCGCGTGCTGAAGTTCGACCTGTCCTCGGTGGGCCGTAACCTGGCCGGCCCGTCCAACCCGCACGCGCTGCTGCCGGCGTCGGACCTGGCGGCGCGCGGCGTGGCCGGTGCCTGGGAAGAGAAAGAGGGCGAAATGCCCGACGGCGCGGTGATCATCGCCGCCATCACCTCCTGCACCAACACCAGCAACCCGCGCAACATGATCGCCGCCGGTCTGATCGCCCGTAACGCCAACCGGCTGGGCCTGATCCGCAAGCCGTGGGTGAAGTCGTCCCTGGCGCCGGGCTCCAAGACCGTGAAGATGTACCTGGAGGAAGCGGAACTGTTGCCGGAGCTGCAGCAGCTTGGCTTCGACGTGGTGGCGTTCGCCTGCACCACCTGCAACGGCATGAGCGGCGCCCTGGACCCGGAAATCCAGAAAGAAGTGATCGACCGGGATCTGTACGTCGCTTCGGTGCTGTCCGGCAACCGTAACTTCGAAGGCCGGATTCACCAGAGCGTGCGCACCAACTGGCTGGCGTCACCGCCGCTGGTGGTCGCCTACGCGCTGGCCGGCACGGTCAAGATCAACCTGGAAAAAGACCCGCTCGGCAAGGATAAGGACGGCAACGATGTGTTCATGAAAGACATCTGGCCGAGCAGCAAGGAGATCCAGGACGCCGTGGTGATGGTCGACCACGACATGTTCGAGAAGCAGTACGCGAGCGTGTTCGAAGGCGACGAAACCTGGAAGAGCCTGCCGATTCCGGATTCCAAAACCTACGAGTGGAACAGCCAATCCACCTACATCCAGAACCCGCCGTTCTTCGACGGCCTGACCGCCGAGCTGGACGACGTGGAGCCGGTCAAGAACGCGCGCATTCTGGCGATGCTCGGCGATTCGGTGACCACCGACCACATCTCCCCGGCCGGCGCCATCAAGGCCGACAGCCCGGCGGGCCATTACCTGCAGGGCCACGATGTGGAGCCGATCGACTTCAACTCCTACGGTTCCCGGCGCGGTAACCACGAGGTGATGATGCGCGGCACCTTCGCCAATATCCGCATCCGTAACGAGATGACCCCGGAGATCGAAGGCGGCTACACCAAGCACTTCCCCGGCGGCGAGGAGATGCCGATCTACGGCGCCGCCATGCGCTACAAGAAGGACAACGTGCCCACCGTGGTGGTGGCCGGCAAAGAGTACGGCACCGGCTCCAGCCGCGACTGGGCGGCCAAGGGCACGCGCCTTCTCGGCGTGCGCGCGGTGATCGCGGAGAGCTACGAGCGCATCCACCGTTCCAACCTGATCGGCATGGGCGTGATGCCCCTGCAGTTCGAGGAAGGCACAACCCGCAAAACTCTCGGCATCGACGGCACCGAAACCTACGATGTGGAAGGCACCCCGGCGCCCCGCGCCGAGCTCACGCTGGTAATCCACCGGAAGAATGGCAGCACCGAGCGCATTCCGGTTGTCTGCCGCCTGGATACCGCTGAAGAAGTGTCTATCTACAGCGCGGGCGGTGTGTTGCAGCGGTTTGCCGAGGATTTTCTGCAATCGGAAGGTGCGGCATGACACACAAGCCACAAATCAAAATTCCCGCCACGTACATGCGTGGCGGCACCAGCAAAGGCGTCTTTTTCCGGCTGAAGGATTTGCCGGAAGCCTGCCAAACCCCAGGCGAAGCCCGGGATAAACTCCTGCTGCGAGTCATTGGCAGCCCCGACCCCTACCAGAAACAAATCGACGGTATGGGCGGCGCTACCTCCAGCACCAGCAAAACCGTGATCCTGGCGGAACCCACCCAGCCGGATCACGATGTCGACTACCTGTTCGGCCAGGTCTCCATCGACAAGCCGTTTGTGGACTGGAGCGGTAACTGCGGCAACCTCACCGCCGCCGTCGGTGCTTTCGCCATCAACAGCGGCTTTGTGGCCAAAGACCGGGTTCCGGAGAACGGCACCTGCACCGTCCGCATCTGGCAGGCCAACATCAAGAAAACCATCATCGCCCACGTGCCCATTACCAACGGCGAGGTTCAGGAAACCGGCGATTTCGAGCTCGATGGCGTGACCTTCCCGGCTGCAGAAGTGCAGGTGGAGTTCATGGACCCGGCCGACGGCGAGGGTTCCATGTTCCCGACCGGCAACCTGGTGGACGACCTGGAAGTGCCTGGCGAAGGCACCCTGAAAGCCACCATGATCAACGCCGGCATCCCCACCATCTTCGTGAACGCGGAGGACATTGGATACAAAGGCACCGAGCTGCAGGACGACATCAACTCCGATCCCAAAGCCCTGGCAAGGTTCGAAACCATTCGGGCCCACGGCGCGGTAAAAATGGGGCTGATCCAGAACATCGAAGAAGCCGCCAATCGCCAGCACACCCCGAAAGTGGCCTTCGTGGCCAAACCCTCCGATTACGTGTCATCAAGCGGCAAACAGATCGGGGAAGGGGATGTGGATGTCTTGGTCCGGGCACTCTCCATGGGCAAGCTTCATCACGCCATGATGGGCACCGCCTCTGTTGCCATCGCCACCGCAGCCGCTGTTCCCGGAACTCTGGTCAACCTTGCAGCCGGCGACGGAGATCGGACTTCCGTCACCTTCGGCCATCCATCCGGAACTCTTCAGGTTGGCGCAGAAGCCAGTCTGGTGAATAACCAGTGGACAGCCACCAAAGCCATCATGAGCCGCAGTGCGAGGGTGTTAATGGAAGGTTGGGTGAGAGTGCCTGGGTGAGAGTGCCGGGGGATTCGGTCTGACAGGACCTTAGTAAAGCCTGCATTTAAAGGCCGGGGTTGCCCCGGCTCTGCTTCGCCTGAATACTGGTCACCGGCCCCACTTTACCAATCAGGCTCGCTTATCATTCCAACTGTTGACCTACAGTAAACCTATTCGTAAACTTTCCGCATGTACTCACTGAAATACAAAAAATCCGCACTGAAAGCACTGAAGAAAGCCCCCAGGCCAGTAGCAGAAAGGATAATGTCCGAACTCGAAGCGATTGCGCTGGATCCAGACAACTACCGTGGCGACTGGAAGCCGATGAAAGGAAAGCCTTATTGGCGCCTTCGTCAGGGTGGATACAGGGCGATTTGCAGTTTTGATAATGGTGAGCTGATTTTACTGGTATTGAAAGTCGGCGCCAGAGGAGATATTTATAAATGAGCGTGCAGATTATTGAAAAATCGGGAAAACCCGAATACGCAGTCATTCCCTATGCCGAGTATCAAGAGTTGCTTGAGATGGCACAGGATGCGCGTGATATTCAGGATGCCGATGTTGCGATGGCTGAACTTTCCGCCGGAGAAGATGAAAGCATTCCTGCGGCTATCGCTAAGCGCCTCATGTCTGGAGATGAACACCCGCTGAAGATTTGGAGGGAATATCGCGGCTATACTCAGGAATCACTGGGCACAGAAGCCGGTATTGGCAAATCGTATGTGTCACAAATTGAGGCTGGCACCAAAACGGGTTCAACAAAAGTTCTCAGAGCGATTGCGAAAGCTTTGCAGGTTGAAATAGACGATCTGTTGGGCCGATAGTGAGTGATGCGCCTGGCTGGGTGAGGGTGCCAAGTACCCAATTGTCAGATGGCTGCTTACTGTAGTCATCTGCCGGATATATAGTAATGACTATACCCAATGACCATGGTGTGACAATTTCTCGTGTCAGCTATATCAGCATGGGAAATTGCATTGCTTGTCAGCCGGTCCCGGGTTCCTGGCGTCAGCATAATTTACGCACTCGGAAGTCAGTCTGCTGTTTAACGGCATTTTTAATTCTGTAATAACTATAAATCGATCTCTTTAAATGTTTTTGTTCTAATCGACCCTGCTTACATACCTCTCCAAAAAATACATAGCGTGGAAGACGATGCATTTACGCTCCTTCAATGTCGAAGATACTTACACCTGCATCTCCACATCCACCAGGCCGAAATTTTAAGTTTATGAAAGATAATCAGTTTAAATATTTGGTATGGATGATGCATGTAGCTATACACCGCTGACGTGCTTGCCTGAATTCCAGCTGCCAGCGTTCACCTTCAAGGAGAGATAACTATGAACACTGCACTTAAAAGAACGCTTTTATCAACGCTTGTTGTGCCATTTGCGCTGGGCGCGGCATCTGCCAGCGCGGTGATGGTTAACACATGGGACTATACGGTCGACAGCAAGTTCGAGAACGCAACGTTCACTAATAAAGGGAACACCAACCCCGGTACCCAGGATACCAGCAACGAAAATGTGATTTCATGGGGTGGAACAACAGCTGCGAGTCGGTCGTCTGTCTCGATTACCGATGTCGATTCCACAACGGATGGTACGCTTCCAAAACTTGTAACCAATGGGGTCTCCGTAGACGCTGGCGTATTTACCCATGATAACAACACCATCAATTCGAGTTTTGATACGCTGCTAACGTTTGACCTGACCTCCACGCTCACCCTGAATCCGCTTACACCGATGGGTGTTGGCAGTACCGAGGTGCTGCCCCCGATTACCTTCAACAGTCGCTTTACGGAAACGCCAAACAACCCGGGCAGTGGGTCCTGTGCCGATGGATTAGCCCAGCCCTGCGGTGACATTTTCACCCTGACCGACATTGACGGTTTGGGCCCCTATACCGGTGGCGCCCTTCCCCCACAGCAGTTCACCATGGAGGGCTACGTCTACTCGGTGTTCCTTGAGCTCGCTGGGCTGATGACGCTGCCTGATACTGCCTGTGCGGCTGCGGGGGCTGCTAACGGATGTCTTGGTCTTCTGACTCCTGAGGGCGGCCCCAACACTTTTGAGACCTCGTTCCGTATCGAGGCTACACCGGTTAGCGTACCTGAGCCAGGCACCCTGGCGTTGTTGGGCCTGGGCCTCGCCGGACTTGGCCTGTCACGCAGGAAAAAAGCAGCAAAGGCATAACGTCTGAGCAGTTTAGTGCTTAGATGAGAGTGCCGGTAGAATAAAGGCCCCCGCCAACAAGCGGGGGCCTTTTCAGTTCGAGCGTTTCCCTAAGCCGAAATCGCCAGGTTCAGTTCGGTTTTGCAGGCAGGTACCGTCCGGCGTCTGTAATCAGCGACCAGACATCCGGACGACGCCTCCTGATACCGTCAATCAGTGACGCTGCCTCGGTGAAGGCAGGGCGGCGGAGGCCGTGATACTCCAGCACCGGTCCCACGTGATCAAACTCCACACCAAACCGCTTTAACAGGCGCAGCTGTGCCGGCTCCATGACCGCCATCCAGTGGGTGATGCCATGCCTGACCGACATCTGGAGAATCGCGGCGAAAAGCCCCAGGCTGATGTAGGGCATGGCGCGTTTGCCATTTTCCGAATCGCTGTAGCAGACGAAATCGCTGGTGCCCGAGGCTGATTCGCCCTCATTGAGACGTCGCCGAAACTCCCGGCTGACCGCCATGCGGGAAATTTCTGCGATCTGCTCGCGGCGTGCGCCTGCAAATGCGTCCCGTGCCTGCTGACCCATCCGGTGGATACAGGGGCCTTCCATCGGAAAGTCAGCCTGCTCCGGGTTATCGCCCGTCATAACGAGACGAACGGTGGCAACGCTGTCTCCCGTCATTTGGTGTCGGATCAGGGCGTGCGCGGATCGCGGATCGTAGGCATCGTGCTCGCGTTTATCAGCGAAGCAATCGGGGTCCTCGAAAGGCCGGTCAATGCAATAAACCTTGTACCGAAGTTCGAAGACCTCGTTAATCACCTCTGGAGACGTCGCCAACTCGACATTGAATACCGAGTTGAAAATAGTACTGACGTCTTCCTGGGTCGGTTGGTTATTTGTGTATTCTGTTTCATGCCGAAGTGCAAACCCTGTGTTCATTTTCAGGTCCTCATGTTTTCCCGTTCAGGGAGCTGTTTTGACGATAGTCCATGGAGAAAAAGCGCCGTCTTAACTTCCACTGGCGGCGTACAACGGGTGTATCGAGGTTACAGCCCATCAGACCTCGGAACGCTTGATCCTGGGCACGTAACGTCCGGGCGCCAGGATGAAATTGGGGTCGACTGCAGCTTTCAGTTGACTGGCCAGCCTGGAGAAAGCAGAGTCACTGGTATTCAGGGTGCTCATCGCGTCGATGTTGAGGCGGTAGGGCAGGAAGCCTTCTTTCTGCCCCGCTTCATACAGGGCGCGATAGCAGTCGTTGGCCCGTGCTGTCGCATTCTCGTCCCTGCGATCAAACAGCAGGGGAACGGTAGAGTCGAAGCAGCGATCGTTTACTGTCGTCAATGTAATTAACGGATTGACACCGTACTGCGGGCAAATTCGTTCAATCATATTGATGTAGCGGCGAACGTCTTTTCCCCGTATCGGAACCAGCGGCGCGAACCATATGAGCCCACAGCCATCCCGTGCGGGGTTTTTGGGCTGCCCAGTCTCGGGCAGGGTGCCTGAGCGCCAATAGGCCAGCGCCAGCGCGACATCGTTGGGGGTGCCATGCATGATTTCCAGCGCGCCGGAGAGGGTATCCGCCATGCCCTTAACCCGTGCAGCCAGCCTGCCGGGTAGCACGCGGGCAATAGTCCGCGCCAGGTCAACTTTTCGCTGGTTGATAAAAACGAGACGGTCGGTTACCGGGCCCAGAAGCCGCCGTAGCGTGCGTCGGGCCGCTCGGGCTACCTCCTTTGAGGCATAAATCGCACCAACCCCGCTCCAGGCAGGAACGCCATGACTGTTGGCGAGACGTTCAACTTCGTGAGCAGGCAGAACACCGTCAATGGCCCTGTCTTCAGGGAAGGGTGTCATCATCGAGAGCATGCGTTGGCTGTTGAGCAGGTTAATCGCCACAACCGAACCGCCGAGCGCTCGCAACACCGCCCTGACGGTGGGCACCAGCGCTTCCAGTTTGGCGTCGTCCTTCGTGGAAAAGAAAAACGCCGTCACGGTGTCGGGAGCCGGCGCAAGGGCGATGGTCATATTCACAACCACTCCGAAATTCCCCTGGCTGAAGAGCCCATCGAGATAAGGGCCGAGGCCCCATTTGAAAAGCCCGTCCACTTCCGCACCGCCAAGTTCGCTGAGCGGTGTCCGGTAAAGGGTGCCGTCGGGCAGGATCGCTTCTATCTTTGTCACCGCTGCAAAATGGTCAGTAATCGGCGTGATGCCGTAACCCCGCTCAAGCGCATTGCCAAGAATGCTGCAGGTGGGGCCCGCGCCGGTTACCGGAACGAGATAATTGCCATCATGGTGATCAAGGAAGTCCCTCAGGGCGCCCTGGGTTACGCCGGGCTCAACCGTGACAACGCCCATGTCGGGATCAAAATCGGAAATACGGTCAAGCCGGCTCAGATCAAGGATGACGCAGCCGTCTTCAACCGGATTGGCACTACCGTAGCCCCAGTTATTGCCCGTGCTTACGGGATAAACCGCAACTTGCCAGCGTTGCGCAACCTGAAGAACCGCTGCGACCTGCTCCTGGTTCTCAGGGCGGAGCACAGCCGGAATTGAGCGCTTCGCTCCTATTGTGGAGGCGCCAAACTCTGCTGCGTCAGCCGCAACGACTCCGGATTCACCCAGAATAGTGGCCCATTCGTCAATTGCAGATTCGGTAGCGGTGCGATTCACTGGCATTTCCATGGTTTATCGATGACTTCTATGAATGCTTCGTTAAAGTTTGCTAATGGGTTGTTCATTAATTGCGCAGAGATTATAGGCGAGATAAGGTCGGCAAAACCATGTTGTACCATTACGGCTTTGAAAACGATTTACTTTAAAGAACTGAAGTGCAAACAAACAGTTGAAGTGAAACCCGAGAAATGCAGCGGGGACCTGGTTATTAAAATAATTTAACCATGGTTGGGTTTTATCCGGATGTTAAATTGTAACTATATGATTTTTATAAGAAGTTTTAGTTATTTGGCCCTACGGGTCTGGTTAACGTTAAGAGATATGTAAACATAACGTGTATATGAAAGGGGTTGTAAATAAAATGCTACAAATTTAAGCGCCCGGTTGTCAGTTTTATTTACGTGTTCGTGGAGAAGTGTAATGCAGGCTTTACAATATACGCTTTTAAGTCTTTGTTAACAGGGGGTTCCCTGCTTTCGGTTTGCGCAGAAGAAAGAGTCAGGCCTGACTGGCAAGCCAGGTCCGGGTACTGGAAGTGAGAAGTGAGAAGTGAGGAGTGAATGGTGCCCGGCACTTCCTTCCTTTTGCTGTCCTCTGGATCTTGGGCCTTGGTGCCGGGTGCGCTAGTCTGTACCTGGAAGACACAAAAATCGAAGGAGTCCCTGCCATGTCAGCAACATTCGATCTCAATGAACGCCCCGACTACGACCAGCTCATACAGACAATTGCCGATTACACCCTCGGCTACCGGATTAAAAGCAAAGAAGCCTGGAACACCGCCCGCAACTGCCTGATGGATACTTTGGGCTGCGGCCTGTTGGCCCTCAGGTTTCCCGAATGCACAAAGCACCTGGGCCCGATTGTTGAAGGCACGGTAGTGCCCCATGGCGCGCGCGTTCCCGGAACCTCCTTCCGGCTGGATCCGGTGAAAGCGGCCTGGGATATTGGCTGCCTTATCCGCTGGCTGGACTACAACGACACCTGGCTTGCTGCCGAGTGGGGGCATCCGTCCGACAACCTGGGGGGTATTCTTGCGGTTGCTGATCATCTTTCCCAGAAAAGGGTGGCGGAAGGCAAAGAGCCGCTGACCATGAAGGACGTGCTGGGGGCCATGATCATGGCCCATGAAATCCAGGGTGTGCTGGCGCTCGAAAACTCCTTCAACCGGGTAGGACTGGACCACGTGGTGTTGGTTAAAGTGGCCTCCACGGCCGTCACCGCCAGACTGATGGGCGCTAACCGGGAGCAATTGCTGTCGGCACTTTCCCACGCCTGGGTAGACGGCCAGTCATTGCGAACCTACCGCCACGCGCCCAATGCAGGCTCCCGGAAGTCCTGGGCAGCAGGCGATGCCACATCTCGCGCGGTACGATTGGCCGATATCGCCATGCGAGGAGAAATGGGCATTCCGAGCGCACTGACAGCCCCCCAATGGGGCTTCTATGATGTGCTGTTCAGCAAGACCAACAAAGATCAGAAGTTAAAGCCCGAGGATAAGCGTCAGTTTTCTTTACCCCAGGAACTAGGCTCCTACGTGATGGAGAACATCCTGTTCAAGATCTCCTTCCCGGCGGAGTTCCACGCCCAGACAGCGGCGGAAGCGGCAGTAGCCCTGCACCCCCAGGTCAAAGACCGACTCGACGAGATCGACCGTATTGTCATCACCTCCCACGAATCCGCCATCCGCATCATCTCCAAGCAGGGCAGGCTTGCGAACGCGGCCGACAGGGATCACTGCCTTCAGTACATGGTGGCTGTCCCGCTGATTTTTGGGAGTCTCACCGCGGAACACTACGAAGACAGCTTCCACGAAGCCAATCCGCTTATCGACCGGGTTCGGGAGAAAATGGAAGTGGTGGAAGATGAAAGGTATACCCGTGAGTACCTGGAAGAAGACAAA
>NZ_DDOI01000133.1:14972-16326 GCF_002341575.1 Marinobacter sp. UBA2498
GGAAGAAGACAAACGCTCCATCGCCAACGCCATTCAGGTGTTCTTCAGGGATGGCAGTGCCACGGACAAGGTCGCGGTTGAATACCCCATCGGCCACCGTCGCCGCAGGAAGGAGGGGATTCCGCTCTTGGAAGACAAATTCAACAACAACCTTGCCACCCGGTTCCCTGGCCAGCGTTGCGACCGGATCTACCAGCTCTGCAAGGATCAGAAAGCGCTGGAAGGCACGCCAGTGCATGAGTTTGTCGGGCTTTTTGTGATCTGAATATGAAACAGTGGGTGTCGGTTTAATTTACAGTTTGTGGGTAAGGGCTTCATAACAAGCTGAAATTTAAACAGTTATCATTGTGGCGCGAAATGTGCCTTCAGTACTCCGGCGAAGGCGAATTAATCAGTGAAACGGAGTACTGATATGAACAAGGCAACAGCCATTATTGCGACCGGACTACTCTTTGGCGCATGCTCCTGGGTTTCCGCAGCACCCATTCTTTCCGTCAGCCCCCAGGGCGGAGCCGCCGCTGGCCAGGCCGAAAGTAACTTCCTGGCAACCCTGAGCGGCGGCTATCTCACCGAAACGTTCGACAACAATACCTTTTACAACCCTGGTGATCAGTCAGTTTCCATTAACTCCCAGGTGGGTGTCGGCAGTTTTACCAGCGCGGTGCCGGGTTCCGGCGGCCTTTGCGATAGTGGCGGTTACACCTGCACGAAAGGCCTTGCCGTTCTGGATGCAGGCACAACGCCTTTCAGCGGGCGCTACCCGGTATCCGGTGACAACTGGCTGGACAGCATGGACGCCAGGGAAATGAGCATCTCGCCGGCTGCGGGTTACAATGCCATGGGGTTCTACATGACAGATCCTAACGATGCGGGTGGCCGGTTCTCGATTGGCGGCGTGGGGTTCAGTTTCAACGACATCTTCGGAACAGCCCTGGGTAACGGCACGATTTTTTACATCTCGATTTTTGACTCGGCAGGCCTTGGCGGCGTGTCCATCTTTTCCAATAAACCGAATGACGGCTACGGCCTGGATAACGTAACCGTCGGTACCGTTGCGGTCCCGGAGCCCGGCACCCTGGCGCTGCTTGGGCTCGGTCTCCTGGGGCTTTTTCTGGCCCGCATGCGCAAGCGGTCGTAACGCCTGATACAGAGAAGAAACTGACAACCCGGGCGCCGTGTGTTGTCAGTTTTCTTTACATTCTGAACGCACCCTGAACGGCTGACACGCTCATTCTGTTTGCCGTTGGTTGCAGTTACAGGAATTTACAGTACACTGCTGTTCATATAACGCTGTATGTAAACGCACTGGATGCGTTGTTTCATTGTTGTGAGCAGCAAAAGGAGTTGGCGTGGC
>NZ_DDOI01000133.1:16492-18603 GCF_002341575.1 Marinobacter sp. UBA2498
GTATTTTTTCGCTACTTCGGCGACCTTTCCTTCTTCCTTGAAAACCTGCGATTTCTGTTGCCATCAGCGGTTGTCTTTTCGGCAATGAACCTTTTGGTGATGGTGGCGCTTGGTGTTCACCAGTCGCGCCTGGAGGAGGGCATGTCGGGCATGATGCTCCGCACCATCATGGCGCTGATTATCAGCATTCCTTTAAACGGTTTTGCCTACCTGCTGGCAGCAGACTGGTTGTGGTACCTCGGTGAAAGCGGTGTTTTGACAACAGGGTCTGTGTTCGGCTTTTTCCTGATCGGTATCGCGCGCTCAATCTTCTTCGACACGGTGGGCAAGGACGCCTTCAAACGAAAGGTGCTGGTACTGGGTGCTGGCTTTCGCGCCAGGCAGATTCACGAAGACCTTAAAGCACCATTGAACCGCAAGGGGTTCATCCTGATGGGGTTTGTCCCCCTGCCGGACGAGCCGGTTGAGATCCGCGACGACTACCTGCTGAACATTCCCACCACACTTCACCAATTCATCATCAAGAACCCGGTCAGTGAAATTGTGGTAGCCGTGGATGATCGCCGCAAGGGCCTGCCCATGGAAGACCTGCTGGAATGCAAGATGGAGGGCGTAAAAATTGTTGACGGTATGACTTTCTATGAGCGGGAGAGTCGTAAAGTTGCGCTGGAAATGGTCACCAGGGGCTGGCTGGTTTTTACCGATGGTTTTACCGTCTCGTCGGTCTTCGGATTTGGTAAACGATCACTGGATATCCTGGCAGCAACAACGCTCCTGCTTGTGAGTTTGCCGTTGATGATCCTTACCGTCATAGCCATAAAAGCAGAGGATGGCTTCAGGGCGCCGATGCTGTATAGCCAGGAACGGGTAGGGCTTAACGGCAGAGTCTTCAAAGTGTACAAATTCCGCTCCATGATTAACGATGCTGAGAAAAATGGAGCAGTCTGGGCCAGCAAAAACGACACCCGGGTAACCCGGGTGGGTGACGTTATCCGAAAATTACGGATCGACGAACTGCCGCAAATCTTTAACGTTCTCAATGGCACCATGGCCTTCGTGGGCCCGCGCCCCGAACGGCCGGTGTTCGTGGCGCAGCTGTCTGAAAAGATACCGTTTTACAGTGAGCGCCATCGCGTAAAGCCTGGCCTGACCGGCTGGGCCCAGCTATGCTTTGCGTACGCGGGCAACGAGGAAGACACGCGGGAAAAACTTTGTTACGACCTCTATTACATCAAGAATCAAAGCCTGTTGCTGGATTTATTGATTATAATTCAAACAGTAGAGGTGGTACTGTTCAAGAAAGGATCAAGGTAGTTTCGGGACCTGCCCTCCCCGGGACACGGAAACAGACACGGAATCAGAGAGGAATAACAATGTCATCGAAGTATTCACTGCGGGGACTGCTGATCTCCGTGACGGCGGTAGCGTTTGTAACGGGTTGTGCCGGGCCTCAGCCATCGTCTCAGGAAGACATCAACGAAGCTCTCAGCCTGCAGACATCAACGGGGGTCGAGGAGTATGTGCTCGGCCCAACGGATGAAATCCAGATCTCGGTCTGGCGTAATGCGGATCTCAGCATCGGCGTTCCCGTACGCCCGGACGGCAGGGTATCCATGCCCCTTATTGGCGATGTCCAGGCCACCGGTAAAACGCCGGAACAGCTCGCCAATGAAATCGAGGAAGGCCTTAAAAGCTACATCCGTGAACCCCAGGTAACCGTGGTGGTCAAGTCCATGGGCAGCCAGGAATTCAACAACCGGGTGCGGGTAACCGGCGCGGTCAACCAGCCCATCTCCGTGCCCCACAGGTCCGGAATGACGGTCCTGGACATGGTGCTGAGCGCAGGCGGTGCAAACCCCTTTGCCAACCTCAACGACGCCATGTTGTACCGCTCACTGGGCAACAGGATGGTGGCCATTCCCGTTCGACTCAACGACATTCTCAGCAAGGGTGATGTATCCACCAATTACCGCCTGCGACCCGGGGATATCCTGACCGTGCCGGAACGGAATTTCTAGGATTGGCTGCAACCGCTGTTTGAAGCCGGCGCGGAACTGTTTATCAACAGGTAATTAGAGATGGCACTTCCATTAAACCAGATTCCTTCGGAA
>NZ_DDOI01000065.1:0-186 GCF_002341575.1 Marinobacter sp. UBA2498
GAGGCGGGCGATTTCGTACCAGGTACCGAGGTAACGGTCACTCTCAAAACCGGAGACTGGCTCAATACCCTCTGGAAGACCGGTGCAGCCGGCCATGCCGATAAGCGCGGCTACCAGAAACCATCTTTTTAACACTGCCATCATCGCCAATGCTCCATTGTCGAGTCCCAGATACGAGAAGGGCCA
>NZ_DDOI01000065.1:320-2905 GCF_002341575.1 Marinobacter sp. UBA2498
AGATACGAGAAGGGCCAGCAGTTGCTGGCCCTCTTTTATACGTTGTAGAAGTCCCGATACCAGTCCACAAACCGCGCAATACCCTCCTCTACGGGGGTAGCTGGCTTATAGCCCACATCGTCGATCAGATCATCAACATTGGCGTAGGTGGCCGGCACGTCGCCCGGCTGCAACGGAAGCAGGTTTTTCTGGGCTTTCTTCCCGACTCGCTCCTCGATAATCTCGATAAAGCGAGATAGCTCAACCGGGTTGTTGCTCCCGATGTTGTACAGGCGATAAGGCGCCTTGCTGGTTCCGGGATCCGGGGTTGCTCCGCTCCACTCCCCGTTTGGTTCGGCGACATGGTCCAGGGTCCGGATCACGCCTTCGACGATGTCGTCGATGTAGGTGAAGTCCCGGCGGTGGTGGCCATGGTTGAAGACGTCGATGGGCTCCCCGGCAAGGATCTTTTTGGTAAAGATAAACAAGGCCATATCCGGACGACCCCAGGGACCATAGACAGTAAAAAACCGCAGGCCTGTGGTCGGCAGGTTATACAGGTGGCTGTACGTGTGGGCCATGAGCTCGTTGGCCTTCTTGGAGGCCGCGTAGAGACTCAGCGGGTGATCCACGTTGTCGTGCACCGAGAACGGCATGGTCTCGTTGGCACCGTACACCGAGCTGCTGGACGCATAGACGAGGTGCTTGACCTTATTGTGCCTGCACCCTTCAAGGATGTTCATGAAACCAACGAGGTTGGCGTCCACATAAGCGTGAGGATTCTCGATGGAATATCGGACACCCGCCTGGGCCGCCAGGTGCACTACCCGCTCGGGTTTGTGCTCGGCGAAAAGGGCTTCCATGGCAGCGCGGTCAGCCACATCCTGACGGACTTCGGTAAAACCGGCTTTGTCGGTCAGGCGCTTCAGCCGCGCTTCCTTCAGGTTCACATCGTAGTAATCATTGACGTTATCAACGCCAATGACTTCATCGCCCCGATCAAGAAGGCGATGAGCCAGGTGTGAGCCGATAAAACCGGCCGTTCCGGTAACAAGAATCTTCACGTGTCTCTCCCTGAAAAGACTGCCGGTCTCAGAACGAGACCCCGGCACTCACGAACGGTCCGCCTATCTCGACATCAAGCCGGTCATTGCCGTCTTCGTAATCAATAGACATCTGACGATAGCCTGCGCGGAACTGGATCAATGAGATCTCGTACTGGCCGTAGGCGTTGAAATCGTGCAGAGAGTCACCGTCGAAGCTGATGAAGTTGCCCTCAGCACCTACGGAAACACCCGTTAGTGGCAGGTCGAAACGAGCGGCGAGGTAGCCCATGGGTATGACCGCATCGACCGTGGTTTCGTTCGAAGGCGTGCCTGTTAAGGCCTCTTTAACAATAAGCTCTCCGGACAGATCCCGTGCGGTAAGGCCAAGATCCAGGTTCACCCAGTTATCAAGCACCTCGTAGTAAAGAGTCAGATCCAGTTGCTCCAAATCGAGATCAGACTGAACATCAAGGCCACCAAAATTCACGCCGCCAAAGTTACCATTTACCTGGCCACGACCACTCTGCTGTACCAGAGTGTAGTTCAATCGAACATTGGGAAGCACCGGAATCGGATGCTCAAGATACAGGGACGCATTCGCATTCGAATCGCTGTCTAGGTTGAGGTCATTTTCTACATCAACCACATCGCCGTTGTCAGCAGCCTGGCCGGACAGATCCGAATCCCAGTAACTTACACTGGCTCCAAGACCAACCACATCTGCCTGTGACACAGGCGCCACCAGAAACAGTGAACCACCTACAGCAAGCATCAGTTTACGCATGACACACCTTTGAATTTGTTGTCAGTTTCAGTCAGTCGAACTGGATTCCCAGACGGCGCCCGACTTCTTCGTACGTTTCGATCACTTCGCCAAGCCCCTGGCGGAAACGATCCTTATCCATTTTCTTGCGGGTTTCCTTGTCCCAGATCCGGCAACCGTCCGGACTGAATTCGTCACCCAGAACGATCTTGCCCTCGCAGCGACCAAACTCCAGCTTGTAATCCACAAGTAGCATGCCTGCCTCGTCAAACAGGGCCTTCAGCACGTCGTTAACCCGATAGGTCAACGATTTCATCTGCTCCAGCTCATCCGCCGCGGCCCAGCCAAAGCTGACGGCCAGGGATTCGTTGACCATCGGATCGTGGAGTGCGTCGTTCTTGAGGAACAGTTCGTAGGTGGGCGGATTCAGTTCCTGCCCCTCCGCCACGCCAAGACGACGGCAGAGACTGCCGGCGGAAACATTGCGAACCACGCATTCAACCGGAATCATATCCAGCTTCTTGACGAGAGATTCGGTGGACGACAGCAACCCTTCAAAATGGGTCGGCACACCTGCCGCTTCCAGCTTCTCCATGATGAACGCATTGAACTTGTTATTCACCATGCCCTTGCGATTGAGCTGTTCCTTTTTCTCACCATCGAAGGCGGATGTGTCGTCACGGAATACCAGCACGAAACGTTCGGGGTTGTCGGTACGGTAGACGGATTTTGCCTTGCCGGCGTAGAGTTCTTCGCGTTTTTCCATTGGGGTCTCCGAAAAGCGGCCGCCTCTGGCG
>NZ_DDOI01000065.1:2957-7102 GCF_002341575.1 Marinobacter sp. UBA2498
GCCTCTGGCGGCCTCTTCCTGAATCAGTATAGGTAATCGAACAGTTGCTCGAGCAGATCCGGCGTCGTCCGGCTGCCAGTGTAACCCGGAACATCCTCGGCAGAGATGACAATGGCGTCGCTCTGCTGGCTAAGGCTGACTGTGTGGGTATGCTGGGGTGCGTCCTTGTCGCTGAACCAGCTGAACCAGCCCGGATCCCGCTCGTCTTCGGTGCGGAAATCGACATGGAACCAGCCTTCACTGCGGTTCAGATCGACAACGGGAATGCCGGAATCTGTAAGTGCCCGACTTACTTCCGCCCAGGAACGACCATAATCAAGCTCCATGCGGATCGCGACGGCTTCATCGTTTTCCGAGATCAGGCGAACCAGCGGATCGCTGACCATTCCGGATGCCGCCCGGGAAAAGGACTTGGTTTCTTCACGCGCTCGGAGAAAGTCACCCAGATCGGACAGCAGGCGTCTCTGCAATTCCAGAGCCTGCTCGGAGGGATCAGAAACGCCAGTCCAGGGGATCAGCTCATCCGGCTGATCTTCAACATCAAGCCGGCGTACCTGCACCTCTGTGGTCTTGCGTCGCACACCGGGAGCCATCCGAACTTGAAGAACGACTTTCTGTTCGCCGGCAGATGGGTTATCCGACAGCTCTACAAGGTTTCGGGCACGCTTGCTGAAATTGGCAAGTTCGGTCTGCAGGATGCCCAACTGGGGACTGTCGAAGCCGACGCCAAGACCACGCTCGGACAGATAGCTGTTTACCGCAGGCCAGATTCTGCCCGGCACGTCGTTGACCAGGAGCCAGAGCCGACCATCCAGCTCTTCGATAACGTAGTTTTCATCAAGGATGTCCGATGTCATGTCCGGCGGGCGCGGAATATCGGACGGATACATTTTGCTGGCGTCAGCCGGCTGGACATCACGGATGGGCATGGTCTGGCTGAAACGGGAATCGTCGGCAGTCTCCGGCAATTCCAGTGGTTTTCCTTCCGTGGCATTCACATAGCGTTCGGAGCGGTCTTCAACCAGACTGCAGCCCGAGGCTGCTGCCAGAAGCAACAGCCCGGATGCGACAACAACGGGTTTGAACATCAGGGTACTACCGGTTCCTTTTAGAACCTGCATCAGGTTACTCCGGTGATGGGATGATTTAAGCAAACTCAGAGAACACCTGAGGCCTTGAGGGCATCTTCCACTTCGCCATGGAACTTTTCGCTGAGCACGGTCAGCGGCAGGCGGATGCCTTCCCCAATCATTCCCATATGATGGAGCGCCCATTTCACCGGGATAGGATTCGCTTCGAGGAACAGCTTCCGGTTAAGAGGCATGAGCAGTTCGTTCAAACGCTCGGTTTCTTCACGATTTCCGGCAACAGCGGCTTCGCACAGCTGGGACATTGCCTTTGGGGCGACGTTCGCGGTGACGGACACGTTGCCCTTGGCACCGGCCAGCATAAGTTCCGCTGCCGTTGCGTCATCACCTGAATAGACAGCCAGACGGCCGTCCAACGCTTCAATCAGTTCGGCACCCCTAGGAATGTTGCCGGTGGCGTCTTTGATGCCCACGATATTCGGAATATCGGCAAGCCGGAGCACGGTCTCGTTCAGCATGTCGCACGCTGTCCTGCCGGGCACGTTGTACAGCATCTGGTTCATGCTGGGGACGGCTTCGGCAATCGCCTTGAAGTGCTGATACAGGCCTTCCTGGGTCGGCTTGTTGTAGTAGGGAACAACGAGCAGGCAGGCATCTGCGCCAAGCTTATGGGCCTCGGCCGTCAGTTCAATGGCCTCACGGGTGCTGTTGCCGCCGGTGCCCGCAATAACCGGGATGCGACCATTAACACGTTTGATGATGTGGCCAATGGTCTGGCAATGCTCTTCCGGGTCGAGCGTTGCGGATTCGCCGGTGGTGCCCACAGCAACGATGCCGTGTGTGCCGTTTTCGATATGAAAGTCTACCAGCTTGTCCAGATCCTCCCAGTGGATGTCACCGTTTGGATGCATGGGCGTGACCAGTGCGACAAGGCTACCCGTAATCATAAAAGCTCCGTCCGAATAAAACCGATATGGTAATGTTGGGCACGAACTGACACAAGGGAATTAAAGGAGATGTCATGCCATCCGTTGAGTTAAACAAACCCGTACCGGATTTTGAAGCACCCGCTACCGGAGACCAGACTGTTCGCCTGGACGATCTGAAAGGTCAGAACGTGGTGATTTATTTCTATCCGAAAGACAACACCCCTGGCTGTACTACTGAGGGACAGGACTTCCGGGACCGGATGAAGCAGTTTGAGGAGCTTGATACGGTGATTCTCGGCGTATCGAGGGACGGCCTGAAAGCCCATGAGAATTTCCGGGCCAAGCATGAGTTTCCCTTTCACCTGATTTCAGACAAGGACGAGGCCCTGTGCACCCTCTTCGACGTGATCAAGCAGAAAAAGCTTTACGGGAAGGAGTACATGGGCGTTGACCGGAGCACCTTCCTGATCGACAAGGATGGCGTGCTGCGGGCTGAATGGCGCGGCGTAAAAGTGAAAGGCCACGCCGACGAGGTACTAGAGGCTGTCAAGGCTCTTTAAGCGCCTGTCAGGCGCTTCCGGGTTCCGCCGGCGGCGCCGACTCCTTCACTGGCCAGGCAGCAAACACCGCCTTGAGCATGGTAGCCAGTGGAATTGCAAAGAAAACACCCCACAAGCCCCAGATTCCCCCGAAGAACAGCACCGCGACGATAATGGCCACCGGGTGCAGATTGTTGACCTCCGAGAACAGAATGGGCACCAGAACATTGCCGTCAAGCGCCTGAATGACACCGTAGATGACCATCACCCAGATGAACTGGCTGCCCCAGCCGAAGGCGAACAGGGCAATCACCGCAACAGGGATGGTGACGACGGCCGCGCCGATATAAGGAATCACCACACTCAGCCCCACCAACAGCGAGAGCAGCGCAGCGTAAGGCATCCCCAGCAGCTTGAAGGCAATGTAGGTGGCGCCGCCCACAATCAGGATCTCGACGGCTTTGCCGCGCACGTAGTTGGCGCACTGGAGGTTCACCTCGTGCCAGATCTGCAGCATCATCGGGCGCTGAGGTGGCAGCAGCCGAGCGATGGAGTTGAGCAGCACCTCCCTGTCCTTCAGGAAGAAGAACACCAGGATAGGCACCAGCACCATGTATATCAGCAACGCCACGAGATCTGGAATACTGGACAGCGAGAACGACACCAGCCATTGGGTCATGTGCCCCACTTCCGTACTCACCTGGATGTAAACGGTGCTGACAGCTTCTCCGGAGATCAGGTGGGGATACTGCTGCGGCAACAGCTCAAGATAGGATTGCAGCTCCCGGATAATGCGTGGCGCCTCGCCGGCCAGGTTGCTCAACTGCGTCCAGATCAGCGGAAGCAGGCCAAACAGGAAGCCAACAAGCACGCCGAGGAAAACCAGGAAAACCCCAATAATGGATACCGTCTCCGGCACGCCCAGCTTGTTGAGCTTGGTGACCAGACCCTGCAGAATAAAGGCCACAATCAGCGAGGCAATGGCCGGCGCAAGCATGGCACCGAACCAGATAACAAAAATGGTTCCTGTCACCAGTATCAGGAACAGGATGACCGCTTCTTCATCCGAGAAGTATTTGTGCGCGAGACCGCGTAATGTCCTGATCATTTACAGCTCCGAAATCTTAACCGCCGCACTTTATCACAAACCGGTACTGCCCGGCGGTTTCAGAACTGCTCATCAACTTGTGATCGGACATCTGCAGAAAGGCCGGAATATCCCTGGCGGAACCTGCGTCCGTAGCAATCACCTCGAGTTCTTCACCGGGCGCCATGCTGTTCAGTTCCAGCTTTGTCTTCAGCAGCGGCATCGGGCAGCGCAACCCTGAGGCATCAAGCGTTCGATCAACCATACTAGCGATACACCATCACAAAATAATAAGCGGATTTAACAAGCAGGCATTATGCCGACAGTGATAATGTATTGCATCACAATCCTCGTTAACCAGAGGATCAGAACTTTTTATCGCAAACCGCTGTCAAACCGGCGATTCAGACAACAGGCACCCGGCTTTACATGATTGCTATCCAACCCAGATCCCGAACGCTACCGGCCATGGCCATCACCGCCCTGCTGGCCCTGCTGCTTT
>NZ_DDOI01000065.1:7182-9865 GCF_002341575.1 Marinobacter sp. UBA2498
CTGCTGCTTTTTTCAATGCCGGGCCACGCTCAGGAGAGCAGGCTGCCGAGCATTGGCGGTTCCGGTGGAGGCCTGATCGCGGGCCAGCAGGAATCGGATATTGGCCAGCAGGTAATGGTATCTATCCGCCGATCCGCGCCGAGAATCAGCGACCCCCTGGTGTATGACTACCTCAGCGCCATTACCTATCGCCTGGCGCCCTCGGCCCCACTCCAGAACCGGGACCTGACCCTGGCATTGATCGACAGTCCTGCTATCAACGCATTTGCGGTGCCCGGTGGCATTGTAGGCGTTAATGGCGGTCTGTTTCTCAATGCTGCGACCGAGCAACAATTTGCGTCCGTTCTCGCTCACGAACTTGCTCACCTCAGCCAGCGGCATTTTGCACGGCGCATGGAGCAGCAGGAAACCAGCGCTCCGCTCACACTCGCCGGTATGATTGCGGGCATTGTTCTGTCGGCGGTCACCCAGTCTGACATCGGTTTTGCCGCCATTGCCGGGACCCAGGCCCTGGCCGCCCAGAACATGCTTGCCTACAGCCGCTCCCATGAACAGGAAGCGGACCGGGTCGGGCTGGACATTCTGGCCAGCGCCGGGATGGACCCTCGCGGCATGCCGGAAATGTTTGAAATCATGATGCGCCAGAACCGCATGCAGGGAAATCGACTGCCAGAGTATCTGTCTACGCACCCGTTAACCCAGAGCCGCGTGGCCGACACCCGGAATCGTGCCGAACAGTATCCAGATGAAAACATCCGGGACGGCCAGGAATACCATCTGATGCGCAGCCGGCTGCAAGTGCATTACGCGCCCTCCCCCGACGTAGCCGTCGAAACCTTTGAAGCCTACCTCGATCGGCCGGATGCCCAGAGAAACGATGCCATCCGGTATGGCTTGTCCGTGGCCTACCTCGAGGACCGGCAATACGAGAAGGCAGTGGATATACTGAACGATCTGCTGGCCACGAATCCGGGCCGAATCACCTTCCAGGTAACCCTCGCAGAGGTCAGGCTTGCACAAGATCGTGTGGACGAGGCTCGATCCACTCTGAAAGACGCACTGGCGAGGAATCCGGGGAACTATCCAATCACCCACACCCTCGCCCTCACGGAAATAGCCGATGGTAATGGCGCCGCTGCGGCGGAGCATCTCAAACAGCTGACCCGTCAGCTACCGGGACAGGAGCATCTCTGGCTGAAACTGGCCGAGGCGGAGGGCATGGCAAGGAATATTGTGGGCGTGCATCGTGCCCGGGCAGAGTACGATGTTCTGATGGGCGATCTGGAGTCTGCCGAGCGTCAGCTAAGGCAGGCTCAGGAGAAGTTGCCGGCCGGGGCGCCACAGAGGCAGATTGTGACCGAGCGGCTGGCAGAAATCACCAGCCGCCTGCACGCCAGGGCCAACAGCTGATCAGGCGTTGCCAGCAGCCTTGAGATTCATGTTGGCGGTAAAATCCAACATGCGCTGCAGAGGCTGCAGCGCTTTCTCTCTCAGTTCCGGATCCACGAACACTTCCTGATCGCCCCGCTCCAGTACCTGTAGCAGATTCTGAAGGCCGTTCATCGCCATCCAGGGGCAATGGGCGCAGCTACGACAGGTAGCTCCATTGCCTGCGGTGGGCGCTTCAATCAGCGTTTTGTTCGGAGCCAGTTGCTGCATCTTGTAAAAAATGCCGTTGTCAGTGGCAACGATGAACTTTTCGTTAGGCATGGTCTGGACAGCATGAATCAGCTGCGAGGTTGAACCCACAACATCCGCCATCTCAACAACGGCATCGGGCGATTCCGGGTGGACCAGTACCGCCGCGTCCGGATAAAGGGCCTTCAGATCCTCCAGACCGCGGGATTTGAATTCCTCATGAACGATGCAGGAACCGTCCCAGAGCAGCATATCAGCACCCGTCGTTTTCTGGACGTAGTGCCCCAGGTGCTTATCCGGCGCCCAGAGGATTTTTTCGCCGCGGGCATCCAGATCTTCAACAATAGCCTGGGCACAGCTTGAGGTAACCACCCAGTCCGCCCTCGCCTTCACAGCCGCAGACGTATTGGCGTAGACCACGACCGTGCGATCCGGGTGCTGGTCACAAAACTCGGCGAACTCATCGGCAGGACAGCCCACATCCAGGGAACAGGTCGCCTCAAGCGTTGGCATCAGAACGCGCTTTTCAGGATTCAGGATCTTGGCGGTTTCGCCCATGAACCTCACGCCGGCAACCACGATGGTGGAGGCCGAATGTTGGTTGCCAAAACGGGCCATCTCGAGGGAGTCCGCAACACAGCCACCGGTTTCCTCGGCAAGCCGCTGGATATCGGGATCGGTGTAATAGTGAGCCACAAGCACCGCATCCTGCTCCTTCAGAGCCGATTTTATACGAGCCTCCAGGTCGGACTTTTCGTCCGCGCTGAGCGGCTTCGGCTCGGCAGCATGCGCCAGGTGCTCTTGAATAAGGATACGATCTTCAGCGTAAGTCATTACTGCATCTCTGTATTGCGTGAACCCGGACATTATAACATTCATGCCCCAGGCTTAATGTTTCTGAAACAGTGCGATCATACACTTGTGATCGCTTTGCCTGTTCCCTGTTTACCTAGGTAGGAACGTATACGCAAAAAAAAAGAGCCCGGAGGCTCTTTTTTCACAAAAACCCGCAGGCTTCTGTTATTTGGTGGGTCGTGAAGGATTC
>NZ_DDOI01000065.1:10057-12303 GCF_002341575.1 Marinobacter sp. UBA2498
TACCAACTGAGCTAACGACCCAAACGAGGCGCATATAGTAATGATTTTTGGCCGTTGATCAACCCCTTTTTCTCAGGTTTCTCAACATTTTTGCCGCGCCAGACAATCAGCCGTTCTGGGACTCGAGAAACTTCCGTGCGAGGTCAGCAGCACTGCTGGACGGGTAATCATCAATCACAGTTTGCATGCTGCGCCGAGCCTGCTCCTTTTCGCCCAGGCGATCATGAGTTACGCCCAGCTTATAGACCGCATCCGGAGCCTTGCGATGGTCGGCAAAACGGGTAGCGACAATCGTAAACGCCTGTTTTGCCTGTTCGAGCTGCGGCTTGACCAGATAGACCTCACCGAGCCAGTAATAGGCGTTGACCGTCAGATCACCTTCCGGATATTCATCGATAAATTCGTATATCCGACTAATGGCCTCATCGTATTTTTTCTGATTACGAATCAGGTCCTGGATCTGCTCGTAGGCCTTTCGTTCTTCCGCATCGGGCTGGCGGTATTCCCTGGCCTCCCGGGCCTGGCCTGAGGCAGCAGAGCCACCACCTTCGCTGGCTTCGGGAGCCGGCTGTGATGCGACCTTTTCCGAGAGATCCAGAATACGCTGATCCAGATCGATATAACGGTCGCGCCCTTGCTGCTGCAGGCGGTTAATCAGGTGCCGCTGCTCCTCCACTTCGCCCTGGAGCCGTCTGACTTCACCCTGAAGCTGCTGGATCATGTAGAACAGTTCCGACGTCGCCTGACTGCTGTTGGCGTTACGCTGACTGTCCTGGGCTGATTGCGCCAGGGCCACTCCCGCCTGCCCGAGGGCAAGCGGAAGCACCACTGTCGCCATGAGGATTTTTCTCATGGTCGTTCCTGTGTGATTACTCAAATACGAGTTCTACACGACGATTCTGGGCCCAGGCGCTCTCGCTGGAACCCATCACGGCCGGCTTCTCTTCGCCATAGCTTACGGTCTCGAGCTGGCCACGTGAAGCACCGTTTACAATCAGGAAACGCTGAACGGCGTTAGCACGACGCTCGCCAAGGGCCAGGTTGTATTCCTTGGTACCGCGCTCGTCGGCGTGACCCTCAATGCGGACGTTCTGACCCGGGTTGTTGGCGAGGAAACGGGCATGTGCCACCAGGACATCGCGGGCTTCCTGCTTGATTTCAGCCGTATCGAAATCAAAGTAGAAGGTGGTGATTTCACGCAGGGCCTGTTGTTCGGCCTGCTTGCGAGCTTCCATACGCTCTTCTTCGGTCATGGCTGAAGAAGAAACACCGCCCTGGTCGTCACCTCCGTAAACAGTGGATCCACCTTCCTGGTCTACAGCAGCCACATCGGAACCATACTCGCCGCCTTCTTCGGAGGTACCACCGGTAGAGCTACAGCCCGCTACCAGACCGACGGACAACAACAGTGCGAACGCTTTTGATTGAGCTGAAAAATTCATGTTTTCTTCCTTTCAGTTGAGTGACGTTATTGCTTGAACAATGGCCAACACCGGAAAGCTCCGGGAGTCAGCGAACCAAAGGTCCCCAGGCGGGCTCACGAACATCGCCTTCGGATGCCGGCAAGCTGTACGCTGCTCCACCATCCGCGGAAATAACCGTGAGCACGTTGCTGCCATTCTGCCGGGTAGCGTAGATCAGCATCCGGCCATTGGGCGCGACACTGGGAGACTCATCAGACTCGGTGCGGGTTAGGATCGTTTCCTCCCCGGTTTTCAGTTCGGTACGGGCAATGTGAAATGCCCGATCGCGCTGGTGAACGTAATACACATAGTTACCGTCATTGTCGGGCCTTGGCCGAGCATTGTAACGGCTGCCGAAGGTGATACGACGAGGCTCCGCACCCGGTGTATCCATGTGGTAAATCTGCGGACCTCCGGACCGGTCCGACGTAAAGAAAATGCCCTTGCCAGTGGCGTCATAGCTCGGCTCGGTATCAATAGCCCAGTGGTTCGTAAGCTTGGTCAACTGCCGGGTATCCAGGTTCATCCGGTAGATCTCGGCATTTCCGTCTTTCGAGAGGGTCATCAACAACGATCGGCCATCGTCGGACCAGGCCGGCGCCGAGTTGAGCCCCGGAAAGTCTGCCACTTTGGTGCGATTGCCGGTTGCAAGCTCATGAACAAAAATCACCGGTTTCCCTGTTTCGAACGACACATAGGCCAGCTTTTCCCCGTCTGGCGACCATGCCGGTGACAGGATGGGTTCCTGGCTTTCAAGACGGATTCTGGCGCGCTTGCCGTCCA
>NZ_DDOI01000065.1:12434-29455 GCF_002341575.1 Marinobacter sp. UBA2498
GCCTCATATACCTTGTCGCTGATGTGGTGAGCGAGCGAGCGCATATTGGAGGCAGGTGCCGCCGCAGTTTCACCGAGAATCCGTTCCTCGCGGTTTACATCGAACAACTCATACCGGGCCTGAACACGGTCACCACTTCGGCTGAGGGCCCCCACAAGGACATAGCGCTGGCCCAGCAGGCGCCAGTCCCGGAAATACACTTCCTCCCGCCTGGATGGCAGGCTCAGCATCTTCTCCGGAGGCAGAGTCCGGAATTCGCCCGTCATGGTCAGATCCGCCTGAACAATGCTGCTGACCTTGTCGCCAGCGGGCATCTGTCCAGACTCGGCGAAAGGCACCACTGCAACAGGAATGGCCGAATCCGCGCCTTCAGTAATCCGGATCAACAGCTCCGCCCGGGCTGTCGAAACCGCGAAAAAGATCAGTGCCGTGGCGGCGAGTAGCGTTCTGGCCGGTTTATACCAAATCCGATGTGTCATGGTGTTATCCATACCTTTATCTGTTCTTCCGACGTGGGTTAAATTCAATCGTAAACTGTCGGAAGTACCGATCAAACGTTTCCCGATCATTCGGAATTGGATACCTTTGCAACGAACGGACGGCTTGAAGTGCTGAGTTATCAAAAGCCCTGTTTCCGCTGCTGCTGACCAATTCTGCGCCGGCAAGCTCACCAGTAGGCAACAGGGTGATCCTTAATCGCGCAACCAGATCTTCCGTGGCAGAGGAAGGCAGATACCACAACTCATGGAGCCGCTCTCTGATCAAGGCCTGATACTTCTCACTCTCCGACAGCATCTGAGCTTCCCGGGCTTTTGCGGCAGCCGCCTCCTGCTGGCGACGCGCCTCTTCTTCCCGAGCTCTTTGGGCCGCCTCCGCCTGGGCTTCAAGCTGCTGTTCCCGGAGCTTGCGCTCTGCCTCGAGGCGCTTGCGCTCAGCTTCCTGGCGAGCCAGCTCCTCCTGGCGCTTTCGTTCGGCCTCTTCCCGCTTCCGCTGCTCCTCCTGGCGCCGCTTCTCTTCTTCGGCTTTTCGTTTTGCCTCTTCCTGACGGCGTTTTTCTTCCTCAGCTTTCTGCCTGGCCCGCTCCTTGGCTTCCGCTTCCGCCTTTTGACGGGCAGCCTCCGCTTCACGGGCTTTCCGGGCCTCGCGTTCTTTCGCCTCTGCTTCCTGTCGCTCCTGCTCTTTCTGCTGCTGGAGCCGTTTTTGTTCTTCCTGTCGCTTCTGCTCTGCAATGCGACGGGCTTCTTCTTGCTGCCTCTGTCGTTCAGCTTCTTCCTTGCGACGCTGCTCTTCGGCCCGGCGTTCTTCGTCCCGCTTTTGCTGATCGACGGGCTCTACCACCGGGCTCGGTTCCGGCTCCTGCTGGGTAATCAGCCGGGCCGATATGCTCCTGGGTGGCGGCTCATGATCGGTGCTGGTCCACGACCAACCCGCAAGCGCAATGCCCAGAATCAACAGGTGCAACGTGACCGAGAGCGCCACCGGTGATTTCCATGGTGGCACGCCTGTTGTGGTTACTTCGCGCTGGTGATCTCTCACAACACTCCTGCCCGCAACACTATCAATTGTCGTCCCGCGGTGATTCGGTGATCAGGCCGATACTGCTCGCCCCGGCACCCTGCAACTCGGCCATCAACCGAACAACTGTGCCGTAAGTAACATTCTCATCGCCGCGAACCAGAATCTCACTGGAGGCCCGCTGCGAGAGGATCTTGGAAACCTGGGCACGCAGGTCGGACAGCGTCATGGGGTCACTGCCCTCGTCTCCGATCTCGACGTAGTACGCTCCGTTTGCATCAACCGAAACAATGATCGACTCAACATCCTTGTCAGACTGAATAGGATCGGAAGTGGTCTGGGGCAGATCAACCTTCACCCCCTGCGTCAGCATCGGGGCGGTGACCATGAAGATGATCAGCAACACCAGCATGACATCAATGTACGGAACCACGTTGATCTCCGACATTGGCTTGCGCCGGTTTTCCGGCATCATTCCCATGCCTTTCATAGAACTGTGCTCCTGGGCTGATTCCTGCCTCTAACTACCAACCGCATCACGCGGCGCCCTTCTCGCTCTGGTGGACGCGGCGATGGAGGATGCTGGAAAACTCATCCGCAAAGGTTTCGTAGTTCTTCAACAGGGCATCGGACATGGCGGAAAAACGGTTATAGGCAATAACCGCCGGTATTGCGGCGAACAGACCCATGGCGGTTGCGATGAGGGCCTCGGAGATGCCGGGCGCCACCGTGGCCAGTGTCGCCTGCTGAACCTGTGCCAGCCCCCGGAACGAGTTCATGATGCCCCAGACGGTGCCAAACAAACCCACATAAGGACTGGTGGAGCCGACCGTCGCCAGGAACGGCAGACTGGCCTCCAGCCGCTCGTGCTCCCGGGAGAAGGCCACCCGCATTGCCCGCTGGGTACCTTCCATAACCGCATCGGCGTCCCGGCTTTGCTGGCGCAACCGGGAAAACTCCTTGAAACCGGCCCGGAACAGGGATTCCATGCCGGAAAACGGTGTTGGATCGGCGTTCACCTCCCGGTATAACTGCCCCAGATCCATGCCTGACCAGAAACGCTCCTCGAACGCCAATTGGGCCTTCCTGGCCTTCCGGAATACCTGCAGGCGCTGGAAAATCAGGGCCCAGGACATGATTGACGCCAGGGCCAGCAAAAGCATGACCAGCTGAACCAAGACACCGGCATTGGCAATGAGGTACCAGACTGAAAGTTCTGAATCCACTTCTTACTCCTGGCTCGTTCTGTTTAACGTTTCGATGGGCTGGACATTCCTGGCCAGCAATTCCTGCATATTCGTCGGTAACCGGCGGGGACGACCGGAATCAAGCGCTACGCAGGCTACCCGCACATCACTGTCACTCAGCAACTTTCGGTCTTCGGCCCGCATCACACGCTGACGGAAATCCATCCAGACTCTACCAAAAGCCACCGGTTCCGCAGTAACCAGCAGTTCGTCATCAAGCTTGGCCGGCACCGCATAATGAATGGTCAGCCGTTGCACTACATAACTGATATTGTCCGCCAGACCCGCCCTGAGGCCAACGCCGCAACTGCGCACCCATTCGGTTCGGGCCCGCTCCATGTAATGGAGATATTTGGCATGAAATACGATGCCACCAGCGTCCGTGTCCTCGATATAGACCCGAATCGGCAGTTCGAACCTTCCCTCTGGCGCCTGTTCAACCAAAAAGATCGTCCTCCCTGCCCGACTTCGGCGGAATCACGCCGAAATGCTGATAGGCGTTGGAGGTCACCATCCGCCCTCTGGGAGTCCGGACCATATAACCCTGCTGGATCAGGAAGGGCTCAAGCACATCCTCAATGGTGCCGCGCTCTTCACTGATCGCGGCAGCAAGGCTCTCGACCCCGACAGGGCCACCGTCGAATTTCTCGATCATGGCCAGCAGCAGGCGCCGATCCATGTGATCGAAACCCTGGTTATCCACTTTCAGCATGTTCAGTGCCTGATCGGCGATGTCAGAGGTGATACGACCGTCTGAGCGGACTTCCGCAAAATCGCGGACACGGCGCAACAGGCGATTGGCGATACGCGGGGTACCCCGGGACCGGCGGGCAATTTCGAACGCGCCTGCCTCATCGACGGCTACCGAAGACAATCGCGCGGAGCGCAGAATGATGCTGGTAAGATCTTCGGTGTTATAGAACTCCAGCCGCTGCACGATGCCGAAGCGGTCACGCAGCGGCGAAGTCAGCAAGCCTGCCCGGGTGGTCGCACCGACGAGGGTGAACGGCGGCAGGTCCAGTTTGATGGAGCGGGCGGCCGGGCCCTCACCGATCATGATGTCGAGCTGGTAATCTTCCATCGCCGGATACAGCACTTCTTCCACTGCCGCGCTGAGACGGTGGATCTCGTCAATGAAGAGAACGTCACCTTCTTCGAGATTAGTCAGCATGGCGGCCAGGTCGCCGGCTTTTTCAAGCACAGGACCAGACGTTGTCTTGATGGATACGCCCATCTCATTGGCGATGATATTGGCAAGGGTTGTTTTGCCCAGACCGGGCGGGCCAAAGATCAGAACGTGGTCCAGCGCTTCCTGACGACCCCGGGCCGCGGATATGAAAATATCCATCTGCTCACGGACCGTGGGCTGGCCAACATACTCGGCCAGCAGGGTCGGGCGAATGGCCCTGTCCTGTACTTCCTCATATTCACCGGCCCGGGCCGAGATCAACCGGTCGGATTCGATCATGGCATCACCCATAGTGTGGGAATCAACATCGTGCCTCACGTTTGCCCGCTATTCCAGCGCAGCCCCAATTGTACAAAGGGGTTAGCAGGTGTCACGTTACGCTCTCTACAGGTTCGCGACAGGTTCTGACGATCAGGCTGGAATCATGTTTCGCAGGGCCAGACGGATGAGCGTTTCACTACTCATCCCCTCCCCGGCCACTTTGCTGATGGCCTTGGCAGCCTCCTGGGGCTTGTAACCCAGAGCGATCAGTGCGGCTTCCGCCTCTTCAGTGGCCGCCGGCCCGCCAGCGGGGCCTTGTCCGCCCGGCTGCCCCACGCCTGTCGTCTCGGGCGACGTTGGCACAAATTGCCCTTCAAGTTGCCCTATCCGGTCCGCCATTTCAATAAGAAGCCGTTCTGCGGTCTTCTTGCCAACGCCGGGGAGCTTGACCAGTGAGGCGGAGTCACGATTCTCAACGCAGCGAATGAACTGCTGTGCGTCCAATCCGGAAAGAATGCCAACGGCCAGCTTCGGGCCAACCCCATTAACCTTGATCAGCAGGCGGAAGAGGTCCCGGTCCAGGCTGGAAGCAAAGCCGTAGAGGCTCTGGGCGTCTTCTCGGACGGCAAAATGGGTGTGCAGGGTGACTTCATCGCCGGTCTCCGGCAGATGAAAGAAGGTGGTATAGGGGATGTCGACTTCATAGCCCAGGCCCGCGCACTCAACCAGCGCCTGGCCCGGAGCCTTTTCGACCAGAATACCTCGGATACGACCAATCAAGCTGAATCTCCTGTCGCTCCTGGGAGCGGTTTATTGTTGTCGCACACGACCGCTTCGGACTTTTCCCGCGCCACTGGCTACCCGCAGGATACTCTGACTCATGTGGGCATGGCACATGGCGATGGCGAGCGCATCGGCCGCGTCTGCCTGGGGTTTGCGTGAAAGCGAGAGCAACACCTGAACCATGTGCTGAACCTGGGATTTGTCAGCCCCGCCCTTGCCGACCACCGCCTGCTTTACCTGCCTCGCCGAGTATTCATGAACCGCCAAGCCACTGTTGGCGGCACTGACGATGGCCGCGCCGCGGGCCTGACCGAGCTTCAGAGCCGAGTCAGGATTGCGGGCCATGAACACCTGCTCGATGGCAAATTCTTCCGGCCGATACTCTCCGATCAGGGTGGCAAGGCTCTGGAATATGGTCTGAAGGCGTTCAGCCATGGGCTTCTCGCCCACCCGGATACAACCACTGTCGATGTACTCGATGTGTCGACCATCTGCCCGAATGACGCCGTAACCGGTAATTCGTGACCCCGGATCAACGCCCAGAATTATCGCCACATCAATGCTCCTGACTGGTCAAAGCGATTCCATTATTTCGCCGGAGATATCCGCGTTGTGGTAGACATTCTGAACATCGTCCAGATCTTCGAGCATATCAATGAGCTTCAGGATGGTTTCAGCGCCGGCGCTGAGCACGGCTTCCACCAGGCGATCCTCTTCCCACTCGGGACCGTAGCCTTCGTAGGTCAGCTCACGAATGATTTTGGTGAAGATCTTGCCCCGCCTGGCGTCCTGTGCCGCCTTGCGGTGCTTGATGTTGGCCCACTTACTGTGACCCGCCATACAGCTCCTCGCTTAAATCACTGACTTACTCGTTGCCCTCACCGGCTTCCGCCTTGTTGCCTTCAACCGGCTTTGACGGCTTGCGCAGACGGATATGCAACTCACGCAGCTGCTTCTCATCCACTTCGCCCGGCGCCTGGGTCATCAGACAGGTGGCACTCTGGGTTTTCGGGAATGCTATAACGTCACGGATGGACGAAGCGCCGGTCATCAGCATGACCAGGCGATCCAGGCCGAACGCCAGACCACCATGGGGCGGGCAACCAAACTTCAGGGCATCCAGCAGGAAGCCGAACTTGGCGCGGGCTTCCTCTTCACCGATACCCAGAATACGGAACACCGTTTCCTGCATTTTCTCATCGTGAATACGGATAGAACCGCCGCCCAATTCAGTGCCGTTCAACACCATATCGTAGGCGCGGGACAACGCGTTGGCGGGGTCTGCGGCCAGATCTTCGGGACTACAGGACGGCGCGGTGAACGGGTGGTGAATCGCGGTCAGGCCGCCGTCCGGAGTTTCCTCGAACATCGGGAAATCGACAACCCAGAGCGGCGCCCACTCGGAAGTCAGCATGTCGAGATCGTGACCGATCTTGATCCGCAGTGCGCCGAGGGCTTCATTGACCACGTTGGTCTTGTCCGCGCCGAAGAACACGATGTCGCCGTCTTCGGCACCCACACGCTCCATGATAGCCAGAGCAACATCATCGCCCAGGAACTTGATGATCGGGGACTGCAGACCTTCAACGCCCTTGGACAGGTCATTGACCTTGATATAGGCAAGACCTTTGGCACCGTAGATACCAACAAACTTGGTGTAGTCGTCAATCTGCTTGCGCGTCAGCTCGCCGCCTTTCGGCACACGCAGAGCCGCCACACGACCTTTCGGATCCTTGGCGGGACCAGCGAAGACCTTGAAGTCCACGCCTTCAACCAGATCATTTACATCCAGCAGCTCCAGCGGGATTCGCAGATCCGGCTTGTCGCTGCCGTAACGTTGCATTGCCTCGGCATACGGCATTTGCGGGAAGGACGGCAGTTCAACCTCCAGCACGTCCTTGAACAGCGCCCGGATCATGTCCTCGTTCAGCTTCATCAGGGTCTCTTCATCAATGAAAGAGGCCTCGATGTCTACCTGGGTGAACTCCGGCTGACGATCTGCACGCAGGTCTTCATCCCGGAAACACTTGGCGATCTGGTAGTAACGATCAACACCAGACACCATCAGCAACTGCTTGAACAGCTGGGGAGACTGCGGAAGCGCGAAGAAGGAGCCTTCATGGGTACGGCTCGGCACCAGGTAATCCCGCGCGCCTTCCGGCGTGGCACGGGTCAGGATAGGAGTTTCCACATCCATGAAGCCGTTGCTGTCGAGGTAGTTACGGATATAACTGGTTACCCGGGAACGGAAACGCAGGCGGTTGATCATTTCCGGCCGACGCAGGTCCACAAACCGGTAGCGCAGGCGCACGTCCTCGCCAACGTCGACATGCTCATCCAGAGGGAACGGAGGCGTTGCCGCGGCGTTCAGGATACTCAGCTCCTTGCCCAGAAGCTCAACCTGCCCGGTCGGCATGTTGTTGTTCTCGGTGCCGGCAGGACGACGACGCACCCGGCCGGTAACCTTGATCACGAACTCGCTACGGACTTTTTCCGCAAGCGCAAAGCTCTCAGGGGTATCAGGATCCACAACCACCTGAGACATACCATCCCGATCCCGCAGATCCAGGAAGATAACCCCACCGTGGTCACGACGGCGGTGTACCCATCCGCAAAGTGTGACTTCCTGATCGATGTGGGATTCGTTGATCCCACCGCAATAATGACTGCGCATACCGGTTCCCGTTACGTTTAATGTGTTCAAATATGGTGCGTGTTCTGGATCGCTTGAAAAATGGTGCGACCATAGCGGAAAAGCCGCCCATTATAAACACAATGGCGGTGAAAATCAGGCATGCAGGCACGCAAATCAAGCGGTCGGATGACTGCAGGTTGGCAGCCGGCTAGAATGCTTCTTTTTTACCAGCAGATGGAGTCTGAACTTGGCCACCAGAGCGGAGCAAAAACAGAAAACCCGGCGGGCACTGATGGATGCGGCGCTCTCGCAACTGAGTGCGGACCGGGGCTTTGGCAGTCTGAGTTTACGGGAAGTTGCCCGGGAGGCGGGAATCGCCCCCACGTCTTTCTATCGGCACTTTGCCGAGCTTGATGAACTGGGCCTGGCTCTGGTGGACGAAGGCGGCGTTGCCCTGAGACAACTAATGCGTCAGGCCCGCAAGCGGATTGCCCGTGATGGTGGCAGCGCCATTTCCACTTCTGTAGAAACCTTCATGGAGTACCTGGGCAACAATGCCAACCTGTTCCGGCTGATGCTTCGGGAAAGGACCGGGGTTTCCAAGCCTTTTCGGACAGCCGTAAAGGCCGAGATTGACCACTTTGTGACCGAACTGGCCGATGACCTGCGGCGGATCGCCGACGAGCAGAACAAGCCCCTCTCAGAAGCCAGGCTGGTGGCTGAGGCCATGGTAACGCTGGTCTTCAACCAGGGGGCAGAAGCGCTGGATGCAACCGCTTCCGAACGTGATGAGCTGAAGGCCAAGCTGAAAACCGAGCTCAGAATGATCCTGGTCGGCTCACAGACTCTGGCGAAACGCAACTGACCTCACTTTCGAACTAGACACCGGCCTCAAGCTCAGCAAGAACCGGAGCCAGTCTCGAGCGAACCTGCGCCAGCTCCTCATCAGAATAAGCAACCGGCGCCTGCTTGCCCCACACAGGGCCCGGCCAGCCCGGGTCGCCTTCGAACCGCACGATATGGTGAAGATGAAGCTGGGGCACCATGTTGCCAAGGGCTGCGACGTTCATCTTGTCGCCGCCAAAGACACCCATCATGGCTTCGCTGAGCGCGGAAGACTCGCGGGCCAGCTGGTGCTGCTGGTCCGCCGACAACTGGTAGATCTCACGGATGCCGGCGACCGCCGGCACCAACAGCACCCAAGGCCAGGTGCTGTCATTCATCAGTCGGATTTCACAAAGCGAGCTGCTTCCGAGGCCAATCGTGTCGGCCTTCAGTCGCTCGTGTAACCGGAAAACTGCCGGTTCGCTCATACTCATCCTCCGATTATCTGGGTTTACTCGGAGTGGAACTGGGTGCGGCCACGGCCAATGGCGTAGTAAATGAGGCCGTAGCGATCCAGCATTTCCGGCTCGTAGAGATTGCGGCCATCAAAGACCACAGGTTCACGAATGGTCGCAGCAATGGATTCGAAGTCTGGGGACCGGAACTCTTTCCACTCGGTGCAGATAGCGAGAACATCTGCCCCTTTAAGCGCCTGCTCTTTCGTGCCGCACAGGGTCAGGCCTTCCTGATCACCGTAGATTCGCTGGGTTTCCTCCATGGCCTCCGGGTCGAAAGCCTGCACTCTGGCGCCGGCTTTCCAGAGATCTTCCATCAATGTGCGGGAAGAAGCTTCGCGCATATCGTCGGTATTCGGCTTGAACGCCAGCCCCCAAAGCGCAACGACCTTGTCATTGAGATCACCACCAAAATAGTGGCTGATCTTGTCGAACAGCACGTGTTTCTGGGCGTAGTTGACCGATTCAACCGCATTGAGCAGCCGTGCTTCGTAACCGCAGTCGCTGGCAGTTCGAGCCAGGGCCTGAACATCTTTCGGGAAGCAGGAACCGCCGTAACCGCAACCAGGGTAGATGAAGTGATAGCCAATCCGCGGGTCGGAACCAATGCCCCGGCGCACGGCTTCGATATCAGCGCCCAGTCGCTCTGCCAGGTTGGCGATTTCGTTCATAAAGCTGATTTTGGTGGCCAGCATGGAGTTGGCCGCGTACTTGGTGAGCTCGGCAGACCGCAGGTCCATAAAGATCATGCGGTCATGATTCCGGTTGAACGGGTAGTAGACCTCCCGCAGCAGTTCCGCAGCCCGCTCGCTGTCGGTACCGACAACAATGCGGTCAGGCTTCATGAAATCGTTGATAGCCGCCCCTTCCTTGAGAAACTCGGGGTTCGACACCACATCAAAATCCAGCTCCAGGCCACGTCGGTCCAGCTGGGCGCGAACCGCAGCCCGGACCTTGTCGCCGGTACCCACCGGTACCGTGGACTTGTCGACCACCACCTTGTAGTCCTCCATGTGTTCACCAATGGAACGGGCTACGGCAGTAACATACTGGAGGTCGGCAGAACCGTCTTCATCCGGGGGGGTGCCCACCGCGATAAACTGGAGTGTGCCGTGACGAACGGCCTCCGCGCTATCTGTGGTGAACGAAAGGCGGCCTGCCTCAACGGTGTGCTTTACGATATTGTCGAGGCCCGGCTCATAGATGGGAATCTGGCCATTCTTGAGCTTTTCAATTTTGCCCTGGTCCACGTCCATACAGAGAACGTCGTGGCCAACATCCGCCAGGCAAGCACCAGTAACCAGGCCAACATAACCGGTTCCAAAAATCGTTATTTTCATCCTTTAAATCCCGATACAAGTAAAGAAAAGTTATGGGGTGTCGTCAGCTTTTTTCTTCTGCCAGATCGCTTCCCACGCCAGGGCGGTGCCGACAATGGTATCCAGATTGTCGTAGTCCGGCTGCCAGCCCAGGGTCTGGCGGATAAGTGTGTTGTCCGCCATCAATGCTGCCGGGTCGCCGGCGCGGCGGCCGGTTTCGGTGACCGGAAAATCAACGCCGGATTGCGCCTTGACCACATCAATCACTTCCCGGACCGTAAAGCCGCGACCATAACCGCAGTTCATGACCTTCGAACGACCACCATCTGCCATGTAGTCCAGCGCCATCACGTGGGCCTTGGCCAGGTCCTCCACGTGGATGTAGTCGCGAATGCAGGTGCCGTCCCGGGTATCGTAATCGGTGCCGAAGACACTCATGCCTTCCCGCTGTTCCGTCACGCACTCACAGGCGACCTTGATCAGATGCGTGGCTTCAGGTGTGGCCTGCCCCAGCAGCCCTTCCGGATTCGCGCCTGCTACATTGAAGTAACGGAGAATCACATAATTGAGGCTGGAGGCTGCGGCCAGATCCATGATCATCCGCTCGCTCATCATCTTGGACGCGCCGTAGGGGTTGATCGGGGCCAGCGGCAGATCCTCAGTGAGCACCGTCTGCTCAGGCATACCATAGACAGCCGCGGTGGAGGAAAACACCATGTACGGCACTTCGTGCTTTTCGACCGCTTTCAGGAGGTTCAGGGTATTGCGGGTATTGTTGCTGTAGTACTTCAGGGGGTTGGCGACAGACTCCGGCACCACAATATTGGCAGCGAAATGCAGGACTGCCTCAAACTGGTGACGGGAGAACAGATCTTCGATTGCCGCTTCGTCGGCCAGATCCCCGACCACCAGTTCGCCGGCGGTGACCGCCCAGCGGTAGCCAGTGGAGAGGTTATCGAAAACAACGATATCGTGACCGGCCTGGCCCAGCTGACGGACCACGTGACTGCCAATATATCCGGCTCCGCCGGTAACGAGGACTTTCATAGGCGAAAACTACTCCTTCCCTGAATTCTGTTTGCGCAGACGCCGGATCTCTGCCCGTCGCCGACTGAAAAACTCACTGATCACCTGGCTGCACTGATCTGACAAGACGCCGCCAACGGCGGTCACGTCCCAGTTCAGATGGGGCTCTTCGAGTGTCCGGCGTGCAGACTCTATTGCACCGGCCTTGGGCTCACGTGCCCCATAGACAAGCCGACTGATTCTGCCGTGGACGATCGCACCCACGCACATGGTACAGGGCTCCAGAGTAACGTAAAGCGTGGCATCCGGCAGCCGATAATTGCCCACCCGGGCGGCGGCATCGCGCAGCGCCCTGATTTCGGCATGGGCCGTGGGATCGCAACCGGAAATCGGCGCGTTAAAACCCGCGCCGATTTCCTTGCCATCCAGAACCACCACGGCACCGACAGGCACTTCGCCCTTTGCTGCAGCCTCACCAGCCAGCTGGAGCGCGCGATTCATCCAGCGCTCGTCTTCCGGCGTCGCCTCAGACATCGGACCGGCTCACCCGTCGATTATTCCCACTCAATAGTTGCCGGCGGCTTGGACGAAACATCGTAGGTCACCCGGGATACACCGGTGATCTCATTGATGATCCGGTTGGAAACGGTCTCAAGGAGATCGTAAGGCAGATGCGCCCAGCGGGCGGTCATGAAATCGATGGTTTCAACAGCACGAAGAGCCACCACGTATTCGTAGCGGCGGGCGTCCCCGACCACGCCTACCGACTTGACCGGCAGGAAGACCGCAAAGGCCTGACTGGTCTTGTGGTAGAAATCCGCACGGTGAAGCTCTTCCAGGAAAATGGCGTCCGCGCGGCGCAGGATATCGGCATATTCCTTTTTCACTTCACCGAGAATACGCACGCCCAGGCCCGGCCCCGGGAACGGGTGGCGGTACACCATGTCGTAGGGCAAACCAAGCTCAAGGCCGATCCGGCGCACCTCATCCTTGAACAGCTCCCGCAGCGGCTCCACCAGCTTCATTTTCATGGTTTCCGGCAAGCCACCTACGTTGTGGTGGGACTTGATCACATGCGCCTTGCCGGTCTTGGAAGCAGCGGACTCAATGACGTCCGGATAGATCGTGCCCTGAGCCAGCCAGTTCACGTCCTTGATGTTGGCCGCCTCGTCGTCAAACACATCAATAAAGGTGTTGCCAATTATTTTGCGCTTTTGCTCCGGGTCACTGACACCTTTCAGCTTCGACAGGAACAGATCTTCCGCATCGACCCGAATGACCTTTACGCCCATGTTGCTGGCGAACATGTCCATCACCTGGTCGCCTTCATGAAGACGCAGGAGACCGTTGTCCACAAACACACAGGTCAGTTGATCACCGATTGCCCGGTGCAGCAATGCTGCCGTCACCGAGGAATCGACGCCACCGGACAAACCCAGCAATACCTTGTCGTTGCCCACCTGCTCGCGAATTTGCTGAACCGCATCATCGACGATCTTGGCCGGCGTCCAGAGGGCTTCGCATTTGCAGATAGTCAGGATGAAATGCTCGAGAATCCGCTTGCCCTGCAGGGTGTGGGTTACTTCGGGGTGGAACTGGACGCCATACAGGTTCCGGCTGAGATCCTGCATTGCGGAAATTGGCGCGCTCTCGGTGGAGGCCAGCAGCTCGAAGCCTTCAGGCATCGCCACCACCTTGTCACCGTGGCTCATCCACACGTCCAGCAGCGACTCACCAGCCGGCGTCAGATGATCGGTAATATCCGCCAGCAGCGGACCCTTGGCGCGAACCTTCACCTGGGCATAACCGAACTCGCGTTTCTCCGAACTGGCAACGCGGCCTCCAAGCTGCTCCGCCATAGTCTGCATGCCGTAGCAGATGCCGAGAATCGGGATACCGCGGTCAAACAGCCCTTCCGGCGCCCGGGGACCGCCCAGCTGAGTTACCGACTCCGGACCGCCTGCAAGAATAATCCCCTTCGGATTGAACTCATTAAGCTCGTCATCGGTGATATCGAACGCTTTGATCTCACAGTAAACGCCGATCTCGCGAACACGGCGGGCAATCAGCTGGGTGTACTGGGAACCGAAATCGAGAATCAGGATGCGGTGGTCGTGGATGTTCTGGGCCATGGAGTCCTCGGGGCTGAATAAACAACGCGGCCCTCTGGGGGCCGCGTCTGGTAGGGCAATGGTTAACCGATACGGTAGTTGGGCGATTCTTTGGTGATGGTCACGTCGTGCACATGGCTCTCACGCATACCCGCGTTGGTGATGCGCACGAATTCAGGCTTGGTGCGCATTTCTTCCATGGTGGCGCTACCGGTGTAGCCCATGGCAGCCCGGAGGCCACCAACCAGCTGGTGAACGATGTTACGCATCGGACCTTTGCAGGCAACGCGGCCTTCGATGCCTTCAGGAACCAGTTTCTCGATACCCTTACTGGCGTCCTGAAAGTACCGATCGCTGGAGCCCTGCCCCATGGCGCCGATGGAACCCATGCCACGATAGGCCTTGTAACTGCGGCCCTGGAACAGCTCCACTTCGCCAGGTGCCTCATCGGTACCTGCCAAAAGGCTACCGATCATGACGCTATGGGCGCCTGCGGCAATGGCTTTGGCAATATCACCGGAGAAACGGATACCGCCATCGGCGATTACCGGGACTCCGTGCTCTTTCAGCGCTGCTGCCACGTTGGAAACCGCAGAAATCTGGGGCACGCCAATACCCGCCACAATACGGGTGGTGCAGATGGAACCGGGGCCAATGCCTACCTTTACTGCATCCGCGCCGGCTTCCGCCAGGGCGAGCGCCGCGTGTGACGTGGCGATGTTGCCGCCAATCACCTGCACATCGGGGAAATTCTTCTTGATAAAGCGCACGCGTTCCATCACGCCACGGGAATGACCGTGGGCGGTATCCACCACGATCACGTCGACCCCGGCTTCGGCCAGTGCGGTAATGCGGGCTTCGGTGTCGCCACCGGTGCTTACGGCCGCGCCAACTCTCAAACGACCCTGATCGTCTTTACACGCCAGCGGGTAATCTTTCGCCTTCTGGATATCCTTGACCGTGATCAGGCCGCGCAGCTCGAAATTGTCATTGACAACCAGAACCTTCTCGATCCGATGGCGATGCAGCAGCTCTTTCACTTCCTCGAGACAGGCGCCTTCCTTGACCGTAACCAGCTTTTCCTTGGGCGTCATGATATCCCGAACCAGCGTGTCCATCCGGCTTTCAAAACGGATGTCGCGGCCAGTGACAATACCGATCAGATCGTGGCCGTCCACCACCGGAAGACCGGAGATGCTGTTCGCCATGGTGATATCTACCAGTTCGCGAACCGTTGTCTCGGGCGAAACTGTAATCGGATCCTTCACCACGCCACTCTCGAACTTCTTGACCTTGCGGACGGCTGCCGCCTGTTGCTCAACGGTCATGTTCTTGTGCATGATGCCGATACCGCCTTCCTGAGCCATGGCGATGGCCAATTCTGCCTCGGTAACGGTATCCATGGCGGAAGACAGAAGAGGAATGTTAAGGGTGATACCCTTGGTCAGCTGGGTTTGCAGGCTGACCTCGTGGGGCAGCACTTCTGAATATCCGGGAACCAGCAGAACGTCATCAAATGTGAGGGCTTCTTCGGCAATTCGCAGCATTGGGATCCGCCTTTTGATCGTGCTAAGTTGGGAATTTCCGTGCCGTACCCGCGGCGGTACGACAAAGCAAAATCCTTAATCGATCTATTATAATGGGGCTCTCGAAGACAGTAAACCGGCCCTTTTTTAAGGTTCGATTGCATCTTTTTGAAATTTCGCTATTTTTACCCTCCCTCTTTTCGGCTATTGCGTATGTATAACGACGGATCAGGACCGGCGACGCCGCATCTTCAGGACACCCGCCCCCGGGCACTCAGCGTCAGCGAGCTCAACCACCAGGCCAGACATCTTCTGGAATCGAGCTTTATGCAGGTGTGGGTGGAAGGTGAACTCTCCGGATTTTCTCGCCCCTCGTCCGGCCACTGGTATTTTTCCCTGAAAGACCGGAAATGCCAGGTGCGATGCGCCATGTTCCGGGGCATGAACCAGCGCATCCGCACACCACCGAAAGAGGGCGATCAGGTCCGGATCCGCGGCAAGGTCACTCTTTACGAGAACCGCGGCGACTTCCAGATTATCGTTGAACACGTCGAACCTGCGGGGCTCGGCGCCCTCCAACAGGCCTTCGAGGAGCTAAAGCGGAAATTGCTGGCCGAAGGACTGTTTGAACAGGCCAGCAAGAAACCGCTGCCCTCACTGCCCAGGCACATCGGTGTCGTCACCTCACCCACCGGCGCCGCGATCCACGACATACTCACCGTTCTCGCCCGGCGGTGCCCCGCTATACCCGTAACGCTCTACCCCACTGCCGTTCAGGGCAAGGCGGCTACCGCTGACATCGTACGAGCCATCGAAGCCGCACAGAACCACGGCGTTGCCGATGTCCTGATTATCGGCCGTGGCGGTGGCTCTCTGGAGGATCTCTGGTGCTTCAATGAAGAAGCGGTCGCCCGCGCGATTGCCGCTTGCCGGATCCCCACGGTCAGTGCGGTTGGTCACGAGGTCGATGTAACCATTGCCGATTTCGTGGCTGATCTTCGGGCCCCGACGCCCTCCGCGGCCGCCGAAAAGATTTCGCCGGACCAGTCTGACTGGCTCAGACAACTCCGCGAGCGGCAATTCCGTCTTTCCAACGCCATGAGCCTTGCCCTGAAGCGCCTTGGTACCCAACTCGGGCACCTGGGTGCACGGTTGCGGGACCCGCGACGGGAACTTCTGGAGAAAGCCCAGCGCATGGATGAACTGGAGCTGCGACTTCAGAAGGCTATCCGACAGCGCCTGACAACGGTGGGCGTGCGCAATGATCACCTGCGCCAGAGACTGGTCATGCAGTCGCCGCACCGCCAGCTCTCGGATAGCCAGGACGCGCTGCGGCGCGTGAGCGAGCGATTGGTTTCGGTAATGCAGCAGGACCTGAAACAGCGTCGCGACAACCTGGAACATGCGGCGCAGACTCTGAATGTGGTCAGCCCCCTTGCGACCCTTGGACGGGGTTATTCCATCGTGCGCGACAACAACGGAAACATTCTTCGGGATGCTTCAAACGTTAACCCCGGCGACACCATCTCAGCCCGCGTTGCACGGGGTGAAATGACTGCGAAGGTGACTTCGGTCAAATCTACAGAAGAAACTGGCCCCTAGACCCCCGAGACTAAGCCAATGGTCTACTAGTCCATGATTTCAAACGGCCTAAAGTTGTCAGGAAACGTATTAAAACAACAACAGGCACGATGAGGTGGAATGTATGGACTACCACTCAGAGTTCCGGCGGTCGATAGACAAACCGGACGAATTCTGGCGTGAACAGGCGGAAAAAATTGACTGGATCGAACCGCCGAAAACCATCTGGCAGCCAACCGACAATGGGCACGGGCAGTGGTTCCCCGACGGCACTCTGAACACTTGCGATGTGGCACTGGATGCCAACATCCGTGCAGGGCGTGGCGACCAGGAAGCCCTGATCTACGATTCTCCGGTTACCGATACCCAGCGCTCCTACACCTACAACGAGCTGACCGATGAAGTGGCCCGGTTCGCTGGAGCCCTCAAAGACCGTGGCATCACCAAGGGCGACCGGGTCATCATCTACATGCCGATGATCCCCGAGG
>NZ_DDOI01000065.1:29541-29849 GCF_002341575.1 Marinobacter sp. UBA2498
TCATCATCTACATGCCGATGATTCCGGAAGCCGTCATTGCAATGCTCGGCTGCGCGCGAATTGGCGCCATTCATTCTGTGGTCTTCGGCGGCTTTGCAGCCCATGAGCTTGCGGTTCGCATCGATGACGCCAAACCGAAGGCTGTGATTACCGCTTCCTGTGGCATCGAAGTCACCCGTGTGATCGAGTACAAGCCCCTGGTCGACAAGGCCATTGATCAGGCCAGCCACAAGCCGGAAACCTGCATCGTTTACCAGCGCCAACAGGTACAGGCCGAACTTCAGGCTGGCCGTGACCACGACTGGAAC
>NZ_DDOI01000065.1:30109-33827 GCF_002341575.1 Marinobacter sp. UBA2498
CGGCCACAGCTACATCGTCTACGCGCCATTGTTTGCGGGTTGCACGACCATCATGTACGAGGGCAAGCCGGTGAAAACACCGGATGCCGGCGCCTTCTGGCGAGTGGTTCAGGATCACAAAGTGAACATGCTGTTCACTGCCCCGACCGCATTCCGGGCCGTCCGCAAGGAAGATCCGGAAGCAGACCAGCTTTCACGCTACGACATCAGTTCACTGAAAAGACTGTTCCTGGCCGGCGAGCGACTCGATCCCGCCACCTATGAGTGGCTGAAAGAGCACACTGGCCTGCCGGTTCTCGACCACTGGTGGCAGACCGAAACCGGTTGGGCCATTTGCTGTAATCCGGTGGGAATCGAGTTAATGGCGACCAAACCAGGTTCGGCAACCGTTCCCTCCCCTGGCTACAACGTGCAGGTAGTGGACATGAACGGCAGCCAGATGTCCGCCGGCGAGCAGGGTCAGATTGCTGTAAAACTGCCACTGCCACCCGGCTGTATGATGACAGTCTGGGGCGACGATGAGCGTTTCCGCAAAACCTACTTGGAACCGATATCGGGATTCTACAGCTCCGGCGACGGCGGCTTCATTGACGATGACGGGTACGTGTTCGTTATGGGCCGTACCGATGACGTTATCAATGTCGCTGGCCACCGGCTCTCCACCGGTGAGATGGAGGAAGTCGTAGCTTCCCACCCGGCCATAGCCGAGTGCTGCGTCGTGGGTGCGCACGATGATATGAAAGGGCAGATCCCCATTGGGCTGGTTCTGATCAAGGACGGCGCAACCATCGACCATGACGAACTGGAAGACGAGCTGGTGGAGATGGTTCGAGACAAGATTGGCGCCATCGCCTGTTTCCGCCGCGCCCTGGTGGTTGATCGCCTGCCCAAGACCCGTTCCGGCAAGATCCTCAGACGGGTCATCCGCCAGATTGCCGATGGCGAGGAATACGCGGTGCCCAGCACCATTGATGACCCTGCCATTCTGGAAGAAATCAGCGAGCAGTTCCGCCGCTGACAGAGCCACCGTGAAAGCTGCCCGCCCCGCCCGAACCGGGGGCGGGCAATTTTTGCCCAATCAAATCCCAACCTGTTGTTTTTGCCCGCAATAAAACCTTCACGAAAGCTGCAAAAATTTCGTTGACGCCCCCCAAAGTCGGTCTATACTGAAATAGCTGTGAAAATACAGCGGTATTTGGTGAATGCGTTTCAACGTCCTGCCGAAGTGCTCTTCGTTGCCCCTTCCTCAGTACTCTCTGGATTTCTCAGCAACGATTCCATGTGGAATTTTGAAGGTCCCGTGAGGGCAAATTACAGAAAGACAGGAAAGATCAATGTCCGATACTAAAACCGGCCACGTTAAGTGGTTTAACGAGTCCAAAGGCTTTGGCTTCATTGCTCAGGACGGTGGCAGCGACGTGTTTGTTCACTACAGCGCAATCAATGCAAGCGGTTTCCGCACCCTGACCGAAGGCCAGCAGGTGCAGTTCACCGTAACACAGGGCCCGAAAGGCCCGCAGGCGGAAAACGTTACCCCGGTCTAAGGGTATACGCTCCGTCCTTTGCCCCTCACGGGCATCGGAAAACCAACAAGCCGGCATTCGTGCCGGCTTGTGTCGTCAGGACGGCAGGTTTTTCAGGCACCCGCCGATTCAGGTTCGGCTTCCGTCTCAGGCATTTCGATACCCACTGCCTGGGCGACTGCCGAAAACAAGGCCTGCAGGGTGGCAGATGTCGTGTCTTCGGCCAGTGCCGCAGCGCTGCAATGCATACCGTTTGCAGTCAAGCGAATACAGGCCAGTGCGTTGGCATTGGTGCCCTCACCCAGCGCAAACTCGTCGTAAGCCTCGACAGCAATGGAGATATCAAAGCGCATCTCCAGCGCCTCAGATACAGCCTCCACTGCGCCCAGCCCATGGCCATCCAGACGAACCGGCGATGCATCGCGACCCACCGACACCTCGGCATGCACACCCTCTTCGTCCCGGTGCAGGTCGTAGGAGCGCAGTGCCCAATCGGCGTGGACTTTCAGATAGCGATCCTCGAACAGGCGATGAATGGTCAGTGAGTCAATCTCGCCACCGTTGGTTTCCGCCTCTCTCTGGACCACCTTGCTGAACTCGATCTGCAACCAGCGTGGCAGACTGATGTTGTAATCCCGCTCCAGTACATAGGCGACACCGCCCTTGCCAGACTGACTGTTGATGCGAACCACTTCCTCATAGCGGCGACCCACATCGAACGGGTCGATGGGCAGATACGCGACGTTCCAGGTTTCGCCATCCTTTCGGCGCGCCAGACACTTGCGAATGGCATCCTGATGGCTGCCTGAGAAGGCGGTGAACACCAGTTCGCCGGCGTAGGGATGGCGTGGATGGGTGGAAATCTCCGTACAGGCCTCAACCACTTCGGTGATCTCTGCCATGCCCGACAGATCCAGCGTGGGATCAATGCCCTGGGAGTACAGGTTCATGGACATGGTCACCAGATCCATGTTGCCGGTGCGCTCACCGTTGCCCATCAATGTGCCCTCGACCCGATCGGCCCCTGCCATTACCGCCAATTCGGCGGCGGCCACGGCACAGCCGCGATCATTGTGAGTATGCACACTGATGCTGATGTGTTCACGGCGCTGGATGTTGTCGCAGATCCACTCGATCTGGTCCGCAAACACGTTCGGTGTCGCCATTTCAACGGTGGCAGGCAGGTTGATAATCATCGGCTGGCCCTCTTCCGGACGCCAGACCTCACTCACGGCATCAATCACTTCCGCGGCGAAATCCAGCTCGGTACCGGTAAAGCTCTCCGGTGAATACTGGAACGTCCACTCGGTCTCCGGGTGGCGCGCGGCGATGTCGCGAACCAGTTTGGCTCCGTTGACGGCAATGTCCCTGATACCGTCACGATCCAGACCAAACACCTGCTCCCGCTGAACCGTGGAAGTAGAATTGTAGACATGCACGATTGCCTTTCGGGCGCCGGCCAATGCTTCATAGGTACGCTCGATCAACTCAGGACGGGCCTGGGTCAGCACCTGTATTTTCACATCCTCAGGGATGCGATTTTCTTCAATCAGCTTGCGGCAGAAATCGAAATCCGGTTGGCTGGCAGCGGGAAAGCCAATCTCGATTTCCTTGAAACCCAACTTCACCAGCAATTCGAACATCCGCGTTTTCTGGGCAACAGACATGGGCTTCACCAGTGCCTGATTACCATCCCGAAGATCTACGGCACACCAGGTTGGCGCCTTCTCGATGACCTTGTCCGGCCAGCGACGGTCGGTTTTGGCAACAGGTTTGAACGCAACGTATTTGCGATGATCGAAAGCCATGCGTGTAATTCCTTGCGGTTTCAGAAGTGAATTCTTTGATGGGTACAGGTTAACGCGAAAAAGCTGGTATTTGATTGCGAACTTGAGCGGGGAAGCGTATTTTCTAACCTATAAATTGCTTGATAAACGCCATTCTTGGAATTTTATGACCGAAAACAAGAAAACCCTCGCCAAAATTGACAAGATGGACCGCCGAATTCTCGAACAGATCCAGCAGGATGGCTCCCTGACCAACCAGGAACTGGCAGAGAAAGTCGGGCTATCCCCTTCGCCCTGTCTCCGTCGTGTGCGGGCACTGGAGGATGCCGGTATCATCGTCAGAACCGTCACCATTCTGGACCACAAGAAACTTGGCCTTTCTCTGACGGCGATCATCCTGATTGGCAT
>NZ_DDOI01000065.1:33877-37563 GCF_002341575.1 Marinobacter sp. UBA2498
AATTGGCATGGATCGGCATACACCCGAGCGTTTCGCGGCGTTTGAAGAGCAGGTTGCCGAGTACCCGGAGGTGCAGGAGTGCTACCTTATTACCGGCCAGGACGCCGATTACATGCTGAAGGTGGTGGTACCGGACATGGACCATTACCACCATTTCCTGCTGAACCGCATTACCCGCATTCAGGGCGTCAGCGGCGTGCACTCCAGCTTCGTGCTCCGGCGAGTGATCGACAGTACTGCCCTGCCATTGGCGTACCTTTCCTGACTCAGGCGACGAGCTCGCGGACGTAAGCCCTTGCCATACATTTGAGCTCCTCCACCAGTTGTCGACCCTGGGCGTCGGGCAGAGTTACCGCCAACCGGAGGACAGTGCCGGCGGACCTTGGCAACAAAAGGCTTGCGGTCCAGCGCCGATCATCAGGAATCCGGGGACACTCCTCTTTGAGTTTCCGATCCAGATCGCGGGCGTTGGTGTACAGCTCTCTCAGATCCAGCTCCCTCAGCTCAGGCATTGCCTCTACACCACTCCAGATCGCCGAGTAGGCGGGCTCGTGGCGATAGAACTCATAAAACTGATCGATGAGAACGTCTACCGCATCGCTGAGATTCAGTTCCTGCAACCGTTCCCGCAGAGCCCGCTCCATCTTCTCCACGTGCTGTTCGGCAATGGCATGGACGATGGCCGCCTTGTTGGGAAAGTAGCGGTAGAGAGAAGCCAGCGACATGCCCGATTGTCGGGCAATGGCTGACATGCTCGCAGCATCGACACCGGTCTCATGAAAAATGGCGGCGGCATGGCGAAGGATGGTGTTAACGCGCTCCCGGCTGCGGGCCTGAACCGGCCGGCGCCGCGGGGCGACATCAATAGATTCGTCGGTCATCATCTGTACCTTGTGCAACAGGCTCCGTACAATAATGGCCACTTTACGACAAATAAAGGCTCCGGCGGGCCAACCGCCGCCTGTCCATTAGTCTAACACTTCAGATTTATTACAAACGGAAGACACGATGCGAGCAAGCCGCTACCTGATTGCCACCCAGAAAGAGACCCCCGCCGACGCCGAGATCATCAGCCATCAGTTGATGTTGCGTGCCGGCATGATTCGCAAACTGGCCGCCGGGCTATACACCTGGTTGCCAATGGGCCTGCGTACCCTGCGCAAGGTCGAGCGAATCGTTCGCGAAGAAATGGACAAGAGTGGCGCTCAGGAAGTGTTGATGCCTGCGGTCCAGCCGGCCGAACTCTGGGAGGAATCCGGACGCTGGACCCAGTACGGCGGCGAACTGCTGCGAATGAAAGACCGTCATGGCCGTGATTTCTGTTTCGGACCGACCCACGAAGAGGTCATTACCGACCTGATCCGGAATGAGATCAGCAGCTACAAGGAGTTGCCAGCCAACTTCTACCAGGTTCAGACCAAATTCCGGGACGAGCGTCGCCCCCGGTTTGGCGTGATGCGCGCCCGGGAATTCCTGATGAAGGACGCTTATTCCTTCCATCTGAACGCCGAGTCCCTGAACGAAACCTACGAATTGATGCACCGCACCTACTGCGCCATTTTCGACCGTTTCGGCCTGGATTACCGTGCGGTACAGGCGGACTCCGGGGCCATTGGTGGCAGCGCATCCCACGAGTTTCACGTGCTTGCATCTTCAGGTGAAGATGACATCGTGTTCAGCACCGGGAGCGATTACGCGGCCAACATCGAGAAAGCAGAAGCAGTAGCCCCGAGCGGCACCCGCCCTGCTCCGGTCGAGGAAATGAAGGAAGTCGCCACGCCGGACCAGAAAACCATCGACGCGGTATCACAGCTGCTGGGCATTGACGCCACCCGCACGGTCAAAACCCTGCTGGTGAAGGCGGAAGCCGACGAAGACGGCAGCTCCGGGCTGGTTGCACTGGTTCTGCGGGGCGATCACACCCTGAACGAGATCAAGGCCGAAAACCTGGCCGGCGTTGCCGAGCCTCTGACCATGGCCACCGATGAGGAAATCGAACAGGCTATCGGCTGCAAGCCCGGATCTATCGGACCGGTAAACCTCAACGTGCCCGTCATTGTGGACCGCAGTGCCGCGCATCTGGCGGACTTTGTTTGCGGCGCCAACCGGGAAGGCTTCCACCTTACCGGCGTGAACTGGGAGAGAGACGCTGCGCTTGAACGGGTGGAAGACCTGCGCAACGTGGTTGAGGGCGACCCCAGCCCGGATGGCAAGGGCACTCTGGAGATCCGGCGCGGCATTGAAGTGGGCCACATCTTCAAACTTGGCAACAAGTACAGCACTGCCATGAACGCCACGGTTCTAGATGAGAACGGGAAAACCGTGATTATGGACATGGGCTGTTACGGCCTGGGTGTTTCCCGGGTTGTTGCCGCAGCCATTGAACAGAACCACGATGAAAACGGCATCATCTGGCCCGATGCCATTGCGCCTTTCCAGGTGGCCATTGTTACCCTGAACGCCCATAAGTCACCAACCGTTGCCGAGGCCGGCGAAAAGCTTTATGAACAGCTACGCCAAGCCGGTTACGATGTGCTTCTGGACGACCGAAAAGAGCGCCCTGGCGTGAAGTTTGCCGATATGGAATTGATTGGTATCCCGCACCGGTTCGTGGTTTCCGAGCGTGGTCTGGCAGCCGGAACCCTGGAATACAAAGGCAGAAAGGATGCGGAAAAACAGGATGTCCCGGTGGCTGAAGCGCTGCCATTCCTGGTCAACGCATCGCCCCGAAAAGGGCTCTGATCGCTGTCCGCATACGCGGACAAGCCTCTGACGGCACTTGTATAAAGCAGTGCCGTCAGGGATTTTCCCTTCCCGAACCACCCACAATCCCTGGCTCCATTTCCAGGGTGACACCAAACCGGTCAACGACTGACTGACGAACTTCTCTGGCAAGCTCCAGTATGTCGGCACCTGTGCCGCCCGAGTGGTTAATCAGCACCAGCGCCTGTCGGTTATGCACGCCCACCCGGGCATTCCGGAAGCCTTTCCAGCCACTCTGATCGATCAGCCACGCCGCTGCCAGTTTGACCCCCTGCTCCTGAGGATAAGCCACAATATCCGGGTGCCGCTCGCTGAGTGCCTCGAACGTTACTCCGTCAACCACCGGGTTCTTGAAGAAACTTCCGGCGTTCGGAATCATATCCGGGTCCGGCAACTTTCGTCGGCGAATGGCCATTATGGCCTCTGCCACATGCAAAGGGTCGAGGGCGGTTTCCGCTGTATCACCGAGGTACTCCCGGAGATCCCGATATCCGAGCACCAGAGGACGTGAGCGGGACAGGCCCAAACGGATTTCGGTGATCACATAGCGACCCGGCGTCTGTTTGAACAGGCTGTCGCGGTAGGAAAAACGGCACTGGGCGTTCTTGAGAACAACCAGCTCACCCGAATTGCGATCCAGTGCGGTGACGGATTCCAGGCAATCGCCGAGCTCAACACCATAGGCACCAATATTCTGGACGGGCGCCGCGCCGGCCGTGCCCGGGATAAGCGCCAGATTCTCGATACCGCGATAACCGGCCCGGGCAGCATACAGGACCGCCTCATGCCAGTTTTCACCCGCACCAAGCACCAGGGTCGCCCTGTGGTCCTCAATGTGCTCCCAACGGCGGCCACGAATCGCCAGACGCACCACCAGCCCCGCGAAGTCACCCGCGAACACCAGGTTACTGCCGCCCCCCAGA
>NZ_DDOI01000065.1:37716-40741 GCF_002341575.1 Marinobacter sp. UBA2498
ACTGCCGCCCCCCAGAATCAGGACTTCCTGATCCTCTGATGAGGCCCAGTCCAGAGACCTGACCAACTCATCTGAGGTGTGAACTTCGACATAAAAACGGGCTTTGGCCGGCACGTGCAGGGTATTCAGCGCCTCCAGCTCTATGTTTTCCCGAATTTCCGGCTGCTGGCTCAAGCCAGGCGCCCCCGGATGTCCGCCAGCAGGCCCTCGCCGGCTTCCTGGATCAGGTCAAGCACGGTTTCAAAACCTGCGTCACCACCGTAATAGGGATCTGGCACTTCCTGATGGGCCGACTGACCGAACTCCAGAAACAGGGCTGGCCGGGTGCCGCCATTTTGATGCCATACGTCCTTGATGTCCGCCAGGTTCTGGCGATCCATCACCAGCACGTAGTCAAAGGTGTCCAGATCCTCCGGACTGAACTGGCGGGCCCGTAATCCACTGATGTCGATACCCCGGCGCCGGGCAGCCTCCTGGGCGCGGGCGTCAGGAGTCTTGCCAATGTGCCAGTCACCGGTGCCGCAGGAGTCGATGTGAACCTGATCTGCAAGGCCCGCCTGCTCCACCAGTGAGCGAAACACACCTTCAGCACTGGGCGATCGACAGATGTTGCCCAGGCACACGAAAAGAACGTTTACCGGTTCAGCCATTCTCGCTATTCCTCTTCTCCAGCCAGCCTCGGACCCTGTGCAAATCGGCGTCGGTATCAACGCCGCCCGGCGGGTTGACGGCGGCCACATCCACGTGAATACGGGCACCATTATAGAGAGCCCTCAACTGTTCCAGAGATTCGGTTACCTCGGTCGGCGCAGGCGCCCAGCTGACAAACTCGGCCAGGACGGAAGCACGGTAACCATAGATGCCGATATGCCGGAAATATCCGACATTATCCGGCAAGGCAGCGTCTAGCCCCGTCAGAGGTGTGCCCTCCTGCCACTGGTCCCGGGCCCACGGGATCGGCGCACGGCTGAAATAATGGGCGATCCCCCTGTGATCGAACACCACCTTGACCACATTGGGATTGAACACGTGCTCCGGATCGTGGATCCGCTCACACAGTGTGGCAATGGCGACTTCAGGATAAAACTCCAGATTGTCGGCCACCTGGTTGATCAGTTCGGGCGGGATCAGGGGCTCGTCACCCTGCACGTTAACGACCCGATGATCCGGCCCGAAACCCAGCACCCGTGCAACCTCCTCAAGACGGTCTGTGCCGCTGGCGTGATTGGGTGATGTCATGACCACTTCTGCACCGAAGCCTTCGCATGCGGTCCGGATCCGATCATCGTCCGTGGCGACAACGACCCTGTCTGCGCGGCTTTCCGCGGCACGCTCACAGACATGCTGGATCATCGGCTTGCCGGCAATGTCTGCCAGAGGCTTGCCCGGAAGGCGGCTGGACGCATAGCGGGCCGGAATCACAACGGTAAAAGACATGTAGTAACCACCTGGCTGACTTGGGTTTAACGCTTGTGCAGACGCTCATCAGTAGAGAGCGTCCGGGCTTCGGTAGCCAACATCACAGGAATCCCCTCGCGGATCGGGAACGCCATGGCGTCCTGGTAACAGACCAGCTCGGTTCTGTCCTCGTTGAGTTTCAGATCGCCCTTACACACCGGACAGGCCAACAGCGCCAACAGTTTTTTATCCATGTTGCTTACTCACTTGATATCAGGAAGTTAACGGCTCGGAACATTGGCGAACCCGGGCCAGAAACGCGTCCCGGAACGGCCCCGGCAATCTGGCCTCAACGTTGAGGCTCCAGGCATTATCGGGTGCAAATTCCCGGCATTTCACCGCGTCTTTTGCGGTCATGACTATCAACTCATCGGTATCACTGTTCAGATCCTCGGGACGGAAACGATGGTGATCCGGAAAGGCCGCTTCGGTAACATCGGCGCCAAGGGTTCTGAGTGTATCGAAAAACCGGGCCGGGTTTCCGATCCCGGCCACAGCCCTCACGGCCTTGCCCCTGAGATCGCCAACCGCTCTCGACTCCCCTGTTTTCAGGTGAACGAGGGTTGCAGGCTCAAGAATCATGGAAAATATCGCAGGGTGGTCAATGCCAACAAAGCTTTCCATAGCCTGCTCTGAAAGCTCTTTGCCATTTACAATAACAAAGTCTACAGAAGCCAGTCGCGAAACCGGCTCCCGAAGCGGGCCAACGGGGATCAAGGCGCCGTTACCGATGCCCCTTTGTCCATCAAATACCGACAGCTCCAGGTCTCTGGGCAACTTGTAGTGTTGAAGGCCGTCGTCACAAATCAGCACATCACCCAGGTTTTTCTCAAGAGCGTAATCGGCGCCCCGTCGGCGGCGCGGATCAACAACAACCGGGCACCCGGTGCTCAGCGCCAGCATGACAGGCTCGTCACCAGCTTCGGAAGGACTGGTCTCCGCCGCAACTTCCAGCGGGTACTGGCCAGCATCACCACCATACCCCCTGCTGAGAATAACTGGCCGCCAGCCATCGGATGCCAGTGCGGAAACCAGCCAGGCAGTGAGCGGCGATTTGCCGGTTCCACCGGCAGTGATGTTGCCAACCACAATGACCGGAACCGGGAGCGACACATCTCTCGCATCCCAGGCGGCCCGACGGCGGGCTTCCGCGATGCTCCGGTACAGCCAAGACAGCGGTGCCAGAAAAGCCAGAGGGCGCTTCCTTCCATACCAGAGACGCTCAACCAGCGAACTCATGGCAGATTGCACCGCGCTCATGACTGCTCGCTGAACTGCATCTGGTGCAATTGAGCGTAAGCGCCGCCAGCGGCAAGGAGTTCGTCGTGGCGGCCGGATTCGGCGATGCGGCCATTGTCCATCACCAGGATTCGGTCCGCTTTCTCGATGGTGGACAGGCGATGCGCAATAACCAGAGTGGTACGGCCCTGCATAACCGTTTCCAACGCTTCCTGGATATGGCGTTCAGATTCCGTATCCAGCGCCGATGTCGCCTCATCAAGGATCAGAATCGGGGCGTTCTTGAGCAGCGCCCGGGCGATGGCGAGCCGCTGGCGCTGTCCGCCGG